>QHYQ01000340.1 GCA_003224175.1 Acidobacteriota bacterium | reverse complement strand
TGCCAAGGACTTTGGAACGAGGTCCGCACCGCACGGATGGCCATCGACCGCACTGCGATGGGAACCTCCAAACCTTACTTGGCGTCGCGATCGAAGATGAGAAATCGAGGAGTCGGGTGATCGGGGAAAGCCTCCCGCAACTGTTGAACAATCCATCCGCTGGTGGGATACCGAGTGACATTAAAGTGCAGGATTCGCCGACGATCGTGACCGATGACGAAGAAACAGTAGAGCACACTGAACTTGATCGTGGGAACCGTGAAGAAGTCCATCGCGGCGATCGCTTCTCGGTGATTTCGAAGAAAGGCAAGCCAGCGTTTTGCTGGCTCCGGGTCTCTCGGAGCTCGTTTCATCCAGCGGGAAATCGTTCGTTCCGAGATATCGAAACCGAGCATGAGAAGTTCGCCGTGAATACGTGGGGCGCCCCAGGTGGAGTTCTCCGCGACCATCCGAAAGATCAGATCGCGGACTTCCTTGGAAGTCCTTCTCCGGCCCACTATCCGGCGGCTTAGCTATTGCACTCGTTCGCGCATGCGCACATGTCTTCATGGCAGTACCATTGGCATTTCGATGTCATGTGGGAGTGTTTTTCTTTATCGGCCGGATCCCCAGGGTCACAAGTCTGGGAATGCTCGCATTCGCAGCGGTCCTCTTTCGACCTCTCGAAGCTGTTATCGCATTTCTTGCCGTCGGCGCGGTGCCGTTCTTGGGGTGTCTCATGGCCTTGCGCGAAGCTAAAGCCGACGGGCAGTGAAGCCATGAAAACGAAAAGACAGGCGAGGAGGAGGAGTCGATTGGTACGCTTTTCTGCGAAGGAGGTGCTAGCAATCATTGTTATTTCCCGATCGTGACGTCGCTGCTTGCGTAACTCCATTGCATAAATTTCCTCTTTTGCCACTTGGCTACGCGATAGACCTAAAGCAAGCAACAATTTGCGTAGTACTTCCGCACAGGCCGTACTAAACTCTAGCGCCGCGAAATCGCGTCGAGCAAGTCGACCAAATGGGTCTCGCGGGTACCACATCGGATCATCATGCGGAAAGCTAGGGACTGTAGAAGAGACTTTCCGTCAATAATAAGAGTGAGGGAAAACCGGAATACTCTCTTTGCGCGCTGCCAAACTGCTGGTGGATTCGGGCGCCGGACCTGTACTTTTTTCAGCTCCAAGGTTCGACGTAGATCGCGGTTCCGCGCAAGATAATCTGACTCTGCATAGTCCTATAGCTACTGGCGGGCGGGTATATACTCCGGGGCCTGGTCACAGAGTCTTCGGCCACACCCGCCCTGGGCGACGGTCCTTGTGACAGAGGCAAACCTCACGCAGGGAGAAAACAGATGAGTCCCCAAACCGCGACACAGCCCGCCAGGGAGTCCCTTGGCCATCCGATCTAGAAGGGACAAACGGATCAACGGACTTCGGGTCGGGCTGCACCGTCCAGTCCTCGCGACGGTTCTTCTTTCTGGCGGAAGACCCGCTTCTGCCCGGCCCCAAGCCGTGTCGTCGTCTTGCTGCGCCCATACGTGTACGCTCCGGCGTAGACCGGGTTCTTCAACACGCTGTGCACCGCATGGTACCGAGCAGGCCGCCAGATGATCTCGCGAGCATCTTCTGGCCCGCGAGCGACCGGCAATTGAATCTGCTGCCGATCAAGCCAGAAATAAACCTGCCGTGCGCTGCCCAACTCCGCAAACTTGCGAAAGATTAGATCGATGGCCGCCCGGACTCTAGCATCGGGGTCTTTCTCGATGCGGTCATCCGCTCCTTTGACGTACCCAATGGCGACCCGTTGAACCAAGGCGCCTCGCTTTGCCTTCTGTAGCAGCGCCGCGTGCGCACGCTCCCGTAAACTCGCGACTTCCATCTCGCTGATCGTACCCTTCATACCTAACAACAATCGATCGTTCGTGAGTCTGGGATCATACACGGCCTCCGCCTCGATCAGCAGGACACCGACGACACTGCAAAATTCCAGCAGGGTATGCCAGTCTCGTCCATTGCGCGCCAGCCGTGACGCCTCAATGCTGAACACTGCACCGACCTGCCCATCGCACAGCGCGCGCAACAGACGTTCAAAGCCGGGGCGGCGTATTCCGCCTCCCGAGATTCCGAGATCGTCATCGATTACGTCGATCTCTTGCCAGCCCAGAGAGCGCGCGCGATCGACCAGGCCATATTGGCGGCGTTGACTTTCGAGGTTGTGCTGTACTTGACCAGGCGTGGACTGACGGATGTACACACAGGCCCGCCGGGCCAGATGATCAGCGGTGATCTTATTCATCGGCGCCGTCCTTGTGAATCATCTTGGCCAGCGCCTGCATCCACTGCACCAGCGCCTGGCGTAGCTGCTCTTGCACGTCCAATGGGAGTCGTACAGCGGGAACCGCGGGAGCTTCTTCGAACATCTGTCGTTGGCGTCTTACTCGGGGCTGCGGCATCGTGATCCTCCTCGGGCACATTGTGCACACTCGAGGAGAGGCAAGTCACGGCGACGCGGCGTAACTCAAGCAGCACGCGAACCGGCAGACGCGCAGTGGAAACTATCTTCGCGTATGCAGCCTCGGGACGCGTCATCCAGACCGGCACTGCCAGCGGTCTATCGTCGGCGCGCCGCACGACATAGTAGGCTTCGTCGTGGAGTTCGTACAGCCTGACTACCGGCAAGCTGTGCGTACGCAGAGGATGAAAGCGGTAGTAGATTGTAACTTCAGTAGGGTACTGTTGATGGGCAGTATGTCGTTCAGTTGTAGGATCTCCTTTGCGCACCGCTCAGAGTAGATCGTCTTGGGCTTTTTCCTCTCTTCCTGGGCTTGGTGCTTGCCGGTGATCGTCAGCTTGCGTGGTTCGACGTTGATCTCGAGTTCCTTGGTGTTAAAACCTGGCACTTCCGCTCGAACGATGATGCTGTCATCGGACTCTGCCATTTCCAGATGTACGGGGTGCAGCAGTTCGGACTCGGCGCGGAACCAATCCTCCATGTTGTGGCCGAACCACCTGCGAGGGTACACATTCTGTCGTAAGTCATTGATAACACGAATTAATATTAGAGTGCGGCATTCGAAGCCACGGCACATAGTTGGTCACTGAATGGAACGCGCTAGCGAGTGTCGCAAATCCGCACAAAAGATATGGCAATCCATAACACAATCAAGACCCGCCTATGTCTGAGCGACGCAGCGTCACGCGACGGGCTCAGCTCACACACGTGAGTATCCCGGCGCACCCCATCAGCAGTGTTTACGAATAATTTACAAAGTTGTTGACGAAGGGCAACGACTGGATTGCCCTTTCTGGCGAATCTCTGGCGATGTCAGGCCGCTGAATCATAACGGTGAATCAATGAAGAGAGTAATAGGCATTTTGTTGGTTTTGTTGTGGACGGCGATTACGGTGAGTTTGGTAGCCTCCTCGCAAGCTTCTAAACAACCATTTGTCCGGCTTCCACTCGATTGTCACCAGTCCAGGATTCAATCCGGCGTGCCGGTGTGGCGGCTGAGTGATGGGAAGATCACACGTATCGATGTGTGCGGAGCTGCTGATTCAGCAGACGATTCATTCCGAAACATTCCGTACGAATTGCCGCAAGGCTATCCTCGTAACTAGTAGGAGACAAAGTGGGCCATCTTATGCGAGAGAAAGGTTAATAGAGGGGCCGACGCTGGGCGAGGCCTGAGACATGCGGATTATCAGCAAGCTTTTCGTCATAGGTTTAATCATCCACTTCGGCTTGGGCTTTTTCCGAAAACGTTTTTGAAAGCGGGGGCCCAGATTTCCACTTTGGCTCTCAGCAGAGGCATGTGGAACGGTTTTTGACAATTTTGGGCGAACTTTTTTTGGCTGAGGCTGAGAAACCCGAATACCAACAGTTGACTGCCGAGGATGCAAAGCTTGAATGGCTCAACGAGCACATTCAGGATCGAATCCAGCCACCAGCCCGGGCGGTGAGTTCGGGTTGTGTTAGCCGCACATGCAAGATCAAAATTTCCCTGCATCAATCCACGCTGGAACCTCAGTCTCAACTGAGAAGCT
>QHYQ01000339.1 GCA_003224175.1 Acidobacteriota bacterium | reverse complement strand
GTTGTTCTGCTCTGTTTTTCAGGTTTTCTTCCCATGGCCAGCGGTCAGAGTGAGAAGCCAACAGCCCCCGGTCCCCTAGTGGCGCGGGTGGCCGACACGGGGTTCGTCCAGGTGAGGGCGGAGAGCTTTGATGCGCTCACTCCTCAGCAAAAGGCGCTGGCCTACTGGCTCACCCAGGCATCCATCGCAATTGACCCTATCATTTACGGCCAACTCTCGCGTTTCGGTCTCCGCCAAAAACGCCTGCTAGAGGAGATCCTGGCTCATCCAACCGGAATTGATTCGCAGAGCCTGGCTGGCATCACGAGCTTTGCCGAATTATTCTGGGGCAACCGCGGCAACCATAACGACATCACCTCGCAAAAATTTCTGCCCTCCTTCACCTTTGATGAGCTAAAGCAGGCCGCGCTCACCGCGCAGCTCAACGGCGCAATGACGACGGCTTATGGAGATCTGCCCCCGATCTCAACGCCTGCGCAGCTGACGAAGGAACTCGAAGAGCTTCGCGCGTCGCTTTTTGATCCTGCGTTCGAGCCGATGAGCACGGCTAAGAATCCCAAGCCTGGCGAGGAGATCCTAAAGGCGAGTTCGAACACGTTCTACGAGGGAGTCGCCCTCGCTGACCTGAAGGATTTCCACGAGCAGCACCGCCTGAACTCCCGCGTCATCAAGGACCGCGATGGTAAATTGCGCGAACTGGTGTACCGGGCCGGGAGCGCAGACGGCAAAATCCCTCCGGGCCTGTACGCGATTTATCTGAAGAAGGCTATTGAGTGCCTGGAGAAGGCTCGGACATTCGCCGACGCGCAACAGGCGCAGGTCATCGGCGATTTGATCCGCTTCTACCAGGGTGGCGACTTCAACGATTGGCTGAAATTCGGCGCGGATTGGGTGCGGGACAATGCCACAGTGGACTTTGCCAATGGATTCATCGAGATTTATCGCGATGCGCGAGGCGCCAAGGGAAGTTCGCAGAGCTTCGTTACGATCACCGACCAAAACATCACCGCCGCCATGACCAAGCTCGCCGCCAACGCCGGCTACTTTGAGCAGAAAGCCCCTTGGGACGCCAAGTACAAGAAACAAGTCTTCCAGCCGCCGGTGGTCAAGGCCGTGGAGACCCTCATCGAGACGGGCGATTTCAGCGTCACCACCATCGGCGACAACTTGCCGAACGAAAATGAGATTCACGAGAAGTACGGGACGAAGAACTTTCTTTTCACCGGAAGCAGCCGCACTCTGGACAAGGCCGCCGGAACATCCGCGATCGAGGAGTTCGCGGCTTCGCCGGAGCGGATCGCAAGGAATAAGAAGTACGGCACCGAGGCGGAAGAGTTGATGACCGCGCTACACGAAGTCATCGGCCACGGTTCAGGCAAGTTGAGCGAGAAGCTCTCCGGCGGGGCCGAGCCTTATCTGAAAGAATATTTCTCCACCCTCGAAGAGGGGCGCGCCGATCTTATGGCCCTATGGAACGTCTGGGATCCCAAGTTGAAGGGGTTGGGACTCATTAGCGACCAGCAGGAAGTCGCCAGGGCCATGTACGACTCCGCCGCCCTTGTGGCGCTAACGCAGTTGCGGCGAATCCCGTCCGGCGACACGATCGAGGAGGATCACGAGCGCGATCGCCAACTGATCGCCTTTTACGTTATGGATAAGACCGGCGGCATCGAGCGCTTCGAGCGCGGCGGCAAAGCATACCTGCGCGTAAAGGATTACTCGAAGATGCGCGAGGGCGTCGGCATGTTATTGGCGGAGCTCATGCGCATCAAGGCGGAAGGAGACTACGCAGCCATCAAGGCTCTGGTGGATCGCTACGGCCTCCATTTCGATGCGGCCGTGCGTGACCAGGTCGTGGCGCGCTACCGCAAGCTCGACCTGCCGACCTATTGGGCGGGCGTCAACGCGGAAGTGACCGCCACATTCGGCAAGAATTCGCAAATCGAGAAAGTCGAGATCAGTTATCCACCTGATCCCGTGCGCCAATACTTGACGTACGGGGCGATGTACGACAAGGGCCTGCTCGCCGCACCATCCTTGCACTAAGTGAAACACGGGGACTACACACTGGTACGTTTGGATTCATTAAAAACCGCTCTACAGGCCTTCGCCAGCGTTATACTCTGCCAACTCCAAGTTTAGCGGGAGCCCATGGCCCTCCAGGTTGGTCAACGTTTGGGCCCTTATGAAATCCTCTTCGCCATTGGCGCAGGCGGAATGGGAGAGGTGTACCGCGCGCGGGACACGCGTCTGGATCGCATCGTTGCAGTTAAAGTGCTTTCCGATCATCTCGCCGGCCGAGCCGAACTGCGCGAGCGGTTCGATCGCGAGGCGCGTACGGTCGCCAGCTTGAACCATCCTCACATCTGTACGCTCCACGACATCGGGCATCAGGACGGCGCTGACTACCTGGTGATGGAGTACCTGGAAGGCGAGACGCTCGCCCAGCGGCTCAAGAAAGGTCCGTTGCCGATCGCGCAGGTGTTGCAGTATGCGATCGAGATCTCCGATGCGCTCGATAAAGCTCACCGCAAGGGCGTCACACATCGCGACCTGAAACCCGGCAATATCATGCTCACGAAGTCCGGCACGAAGCTGTTGGATTTTGGGTTGGCCAAGCAGGAGGTTGCTCCGACCAATGTTCAGCTTTCGCAACTTCCCACCGCGAACGATCCGTTGACGGCGCAAGGGACCATCGTTGGGACGTTGCAGTACATGGCCCCGGAACAACTGGAGGGCAAGGAGGCCGATGCCCGCACCGACATATTCGCATTTGGTGTCGTCGTGTACGAAATGGCCACAGGCAAGAAGGCCTTCGAGGGCAAGAGCCAGGCCAGCCTGATTGCGAAGCTGGAGACCGACCCGCCACCGATCTCTTCGCTGCAGCCGATGACCCCGCCTGCGCTCGATCGCGTGGTGAAGAAGTGTCTTGCCAAGGAGCCAGAGAAAAGATGGCAGGCGGCGAGTGACGTTTGTGGATGAATTGAAATGGATTGCCGACGAGGCTGCGCCGCGCACCATGACTGCACCTGCTCCGGTCGCTGCGGGCAGAAAAAATTGGCTTAAGACGGCGTTGTGGGTCGGAGCCGCAGTGGCCGCGTGCATCGTCGTTGGCCTCGCGGTGTGGTATCTGAAGCCAACGCCCGCACGACCGGACTCACGAGCCGTGCGCTTTTTCGTTTCCGCGCCAGAGACGTGGAGCCTTGAGGAAGGGGGCAGTGCCCTTGTCGGGCCGGTCGGGCCGGCTGCTCTCCTGGTTTCGCCCGACGGGCACCAGATCGCGTTCGCAGCTACAAGCGCCGAAGGCAAGACTCTACTTTGGGTCCGTTCGCTCGACACGCTGGCCGCGCAAGCGTTGTGCGACTCGGGGGACGGTCTTGGCGGCACATGGAGTCGAGATGGGGTGATCGTCTTTGCGACTGGTATTTCCGGACTCCAGAAAGTGTCTGCTTCGGGCGGCGTGCCAACCGCAGCAACCGCGCTCGGTGCAGGCGAGGCGGGCCACAGGCGGCCCTTTTTCCTGCCGGATAGCCGGCACTTTCTCTACTTTGCCGCCGCCCGGTTGGGCACGCCGGGTGGAGGGTCGGTTTACGTGTCATCGCTCGACTCGGCAGAACGCAAGTTATTGATCAATTCCGATTCAGTAAACGTCGTCTACAGCCAGGGCCATCTGTTGTTTCTACGAGAGACCACGCTCATGGCACAGCCATTTGACGTGCGGCGGCTGATAGTGACGGGCGAAGCGTTCCCGATTGCCGAGAAGACGGGTACTTCTCTGCGTCAGAGAATGGCGTGCTGGCGTATCAGACCGGACTGGGAGCAGTTGGCTCCCAGCTCATATGGTTTGACCGCACCGGGAAGCAGATCGGCGTACTCGGAGATTCGCGTGCATCATACTTCCATCTCGAACTTTCTCCAGACCAAAAACGAGCTTCGGTCAGCACCTCATCACAGGCGGGCACGGATATCTGGTTGTACGACGTGGCGCGCAGCCTCCCGACGCGTTTCACGTTTGGCCCGGAAGCCGCGTTCCGGTCGATCTGGTCGCCCGATGGGAGCCGCGTTGTTTTCAACGCAGGCCACAACGGGCACTTGGACTTGTATCAGAAGGCCTCCAGCGGCGCCGGGAC
>QHYQ01000133.1 GCA_003224175.1 Acidobacteriota bacterium | reverse complement strand
CACCTCGAATGGAACGACCGTTTTGGGCGTTCGCCGCAATGATATGGGCTATCGCGCCAACACGATCGATTTCTCGAAGATGCGCGTTCTGCGCCTGTCTACTGTGTTTGCTCATCCGGGTTACGAGCGGGCGTTTATGGAAACGGAATGGTCCTTGAGCGAGGCATCGGAAAAGGTGCATGCCCGGTCCGCTTGGGCTGTCTACGAAGTGGTGGGTGGACTGCCCGAGCCTGCGTTCGTCATCGTGACGCCGATGCAATCGCTGCAGGAGATCGACGATATATTCGAGACGGACCAGTCCGTCAAAAAGACCGAAGGGGGAGCGCTCCAACAGCACCTGCAGGAACTGGCTCGCGTGGCTTATGGCACCAGCGACACGCGCTTGTTTTCAGTGGGGCAAAAAATGAGCCATGTCTCCAAGGGCTTCGCCGCGGGCGATCCGGATTTCTGGACTCCGGCGACAATTTCGGCGCCGCCCGCAGGTGCGGGAAAAAGCGATAAGCCGCCCGCAAGGAACACTGGCACGCCGACATCGAAACCCTAGGGCTAGGGTTTCGGAGGAGTAATCGGACCGGGCGGCGCGGGGGCCGGACCCAGGGGGCTGGGTGAAGAAGCACCGGTCGCCGGCGCGGGTGGCGTCAAGGTGAAGGCAACGCCCCGTGCGGCATTCGCTTCGATCGTCGTCTGCAGATCGAGGAGATCGACAGAAACGTCATTCCGTTCGCCATAAGAGGTGACGTAGTGCAGGTGGCCATCGGAAACCGTGTAGCTGGCCACGGCGAACACCGAACCATCCTTCAGGTAAAGCAAAGTGTCATCTTGCAACTGCGGGCCAACGCTGGTGGACGCAGACAAGTCCTCCGCCGGCAAGCTCTCCAAGGACGGATATTCGTTCACGGGCGGTGTGTATTGCAGGGTCGCCGAGGACTCAGGCGGAGCGTACACAGGGTCAGACGGATAGGCCGGCTCAGAAGGATATACCGGCGGAAAGTAGCTGACGCCGTAGCCGTAGAACGGCGACATCAGACCACAGCCAAGTCCCACTCCCCAAAAGGGATTGCAGCCTGGAAAGAAAAACGGGTTAAAGCCGAACCCAAACACATTGGCGGTGCCAAGGACCGGACCAAATGGCCCAATCGGGAATCGCAGCGGAGCCCTCGAGGGGAAACGGATGCCGGACGTCAGGGGCGTGCGGAAGGCCGCCCCAGGGGTGCGCAATGTGGTCAGGGGATTCATGCCCGCTGGCCGGGTAATGGGCCGCGTGATAATAGGATTTGCAGCAGCCGGGCGGTTAACACCCGCTCCAGGGGAACGGACCACGGGCGCTTGCGGCACCCGGACCACACCCGGCCTAGCACCCCCCGCGTGCGCTCCAGCCCCTCCGGCATGTGCGCCTGCCGCGCCGCGCTGAGCGAAAGCGCTCGCCGGCGTGAGGGCCAGCGCACAAAGCAAAAGGATTCCACAGATTATTTCGAGGCCAATGGCAGGACGTAACGCGGTGGGTTTCAATCGCCACCCCCCGGACCCGGAAGAGACTAATACCATTTTAATTCTAGTGCATTCGGTGCAGGCCAACAAGAGCTCTTTCGGCCCGAGCCGCAGCGCATCTCGGGCAGAGACTCGAAGTTACCAGGGAACTGCAAGTTCCCGGGCAGGGAGCTGACGTAAGCACTGGCCAAGCACTGGCTTCTGTTCGGACCTGCTTGTCTGCGTAACCAACCTGCAGAACGGTTGTGCGATTCTCATTGCCCGCCATTGAAAAATGATGTGCCACGGGAGCGCGACTTGACATCCAATTTCTTCGGAACTAGACTTAATTAGACTAACCGTTTAGTTAAAAAAAATGGGCAGCGCAATTCCTTCTTCGTTGGCGAACGCGGCATCCCGCTTGCGGGAAAACAAATTGCCTGCAGGCCACGCCCATCCGAGACGCCCCGGCACAGTGCAACGCATTCTGCGCGCAGCAGAGGAACATTTTGCTCAGCGCGGGCTCGCCGGTGCGCGCATCGGGGCCATTGCGCGCGCCGCGCGTGTAAACAAGGCCCTGCTCTATTATTACTTCGCGAGCAAGGAAGAGCTGCACCGGTTCACGCTGAGCGCACTCTTCCGCCAGCTTCGGGAGCAAACGAGCGCGGCGCTGGACCTTCCGGGCTCGCCGCGCCAGCAGCTTCTACGCTACATCAACAGCTATTTCGATTTCATGGTGGCGCATCCGAATTATCCGCGGCTCTTCGAGCGCGAGCTGATGAGCGAGGAGCCACGGCTGGTGGGGCTGGTGCAGGAGCACCTGCGGCCTCTGTACCGGCGCCTCACGGCCGTGATCCGCGCGGGCATTGCGGAGGGAGAGTTCCGGCGGGTGGACCCGCAACATACCCTGTTCAGCCTGGTGGCCATGACGGTTTTTTATTTTGCGGCGGCGCCGGTATTGAGCCAGCTATGGCGCTGTGAGCCGCTCGCGCCACGACGCGTGGCGGCGCGACGCCGGGCCATTCTGGACTTTGTGGAGCATGCGTTGTTTCTGCCGGCAGCGAGGAAACGATGAAAGTGTCACGGTTCTTTTTCTTTCTGATAGGGCTCTTTTGCGCGGCCCTAGTCATCTACCTGATCACCACGCCGAGCACGAAGGAGATCCAACTCACCGGCATCATCACGGGCACGGATGCGATCGTCAGCCCGCTGGTGCAGGGCCGTCTGCAGAAGCTTCTGGTGGACGAAGGATCGCAAGTAAAAGCCGGGCAACTGATCGCGCAGATCGACCCCACCGAACTAAGGACCGTGCGAGATTCGGCGACGCAAAATATCCGCACGCTGGAGGCGCGGTTGGTGCAGGCGAATACGACGCTGGCGATGAACGACAGGCAGACTACCGCAGCGATACAGCAGGCGGAAGCCTCACTGACGGCCACTCGCGCACAGTTAGAGCAAGCGAAGGCCACGCTATCGCTCAATGAGGTCACCTACAAGCGCAATCAAGGCCTTTTTGAAGGCGGAGCGATTTCCGCGCAGGACCGCGATACGGCTGAATCCAACTATCGTGGTTCGCTGGCGAATGTGAAAGCGCTGGAGGACCAAGTCAAGGCGGCCGAGGCACAACTCGAGGCGGCGCGAGCGAATCGCCAGCAAGTGGAGGTACAGCAGGCCGACATCGCGGCCACACGGGCGCAGTTGGCGCAGGCTTCGGCGCAACGCGATCAGGCGGCTACACAGCTCGGCTACACAAACCTCTATTCACCCATCGACGGCATCGTCTCGGTTCGCGTGGCTCGTCAAGGAGAGGTGGTGCAACCCGGCGGGCCTGTCGTCACGGTGCTGGACGTGGACCATTTGTGGGTGCAAGCGGACGTGGAAGAGACCTACGTCGACCAGATTGCCTTCGGGCAAAAGCTTCAGGTGCGCCTGCCCTCCGGCAATACGATCGAAGGCACCGTCTTTTTCAAAGGCGTGGAAAGCGATTTCGCCACACAGCGAGACGTCAGCCGCACCAAGCGCGATATCAAGGCGTTCACGATCAAAGTTGCCCTTCCCAATCCGGACCGGCGGCTATTCGCGGGGATGACCGCATACGTGATGCTGCCTCCTCCGCCCGGAGAGCCTCGCCGGTTCCATTTCTAAAGCAAACAGGATGCGGATATGAGCGCCATCGAAGTCGACGGATTGACCAAGCGCTTCGGCGATTTCGTGGCAGTGGACCAGGTCCGGTTCAACGTGGAAGACGGGGAGATTTTTGGGCTGCTGGGACCAAATGGCGCGGGCAAGACGACACTGATCCGCATGCTCACCACGCTTACACCGCCTACGGAAGGCACCGCGCGCGTGGCCGGACATGACGTGCGAAAAGACGCGGACGGCGTGCGCAATTCCATCGGCGTCATTCCCCAAGCGCTCACTTCCGATCCGGAATTGACCGCGGAAGAAAATCTGATGATCCACGCCAAGCTTTATGGAGTGCCCGCCAACCGGCGCACCAAGCTAATCCGCGACCTGCTGGAAGCCGTGGACCTGACGCGATTCGCCAAGGGCCTGGTGGGAACATTTTCCGGCGGCATGCGGCGGCGCCTGGAGATCGCGCGCGGCCTGGTGCACTCGCCAAAGATTCTGTTTCTCGACGAGCCGACCACCGGGCTGGACCCAGTTTCACGGACGAATGTTTGGGAGATGATCGATAAGGTCCAAAAGCAATCCAACTTAACCATATTGCTGACGACTCACTACATGGATGAGGCGGACAAGCTCTGCCACCGAATTGCCATCGTGGACCACGGCAAACTGGCCGCGCTCGATACGCCGACCCAGTTGAAGGACAGCATTCCCGGGAACGACGTGGTGGAGGCGGAGTTTGCCCATGAACCTCCGAATTGGCAGGAGAAGCTGAAAGTCCTGCCGCAGGTCGTTAGCGTAACCGAGCGCGAGGGAGTAACGCATATCGGCTCGCACAGCGGACCGGACACGGTGGGCGCCCTGATGGAGGCCGCGCGCAAGGCGGGCGTTACCGTGAAGCGCGTCACCGTGCAGGGCACGACGCTGGACGACGTTTTTCTGCACTACACCGGCCGCCAACTCCGCGACGAAGTCGGGGCCGGGGCGCGGCTGGACATCGCTCACCTCTACAAATGAGAGGTAACCGGCAGGAGAGACAGTCATGAAAGTCTACCGAGTGCGGGCCATTATCGAGCGGGACATGCGCAAGTTTTTCCGCAGTCCAGCGCTGATGATGACCTCCATGGTCTTCCCGCTGATGCAGCTCATTGTTTTGGGTTATGCCTTCGGCGGGAAAATTAAGAACGTGAATCTGGCCTTGGTGGACGAGGACCGCGCCGCCGAATCCCGGGTGGTGCGCGAGCGGCTGAACGCGATTGTCGAGGGCCCGCGGACCTTCCGCATCTCCGAATACAGCAATCTGCCCGACGCCATGACCGATCTGCGTGCCGGCTTTGTAAAGGCGGTTCTGGAAATTCCGCCGGATTTCTCCGAGCGCGTGTTGCGCAACGAAAAGCCGCGGATCGCCTTCATCGAAGACAACACGGACAACTTTACCGCGAGCGGGATCCTGGAGCGGGTCCAAGAGATTCAGACGAGTCTGAATGGGCCTGTGCTGCCGCCTTTGCAGTCCGGGCAGTCTCTGGCGTCCAACATGACCTCGGTGCTGAGTCCCGAGCGTCTGCCGGGAAAAATCGAAATCCAGACCGTGGAAGTCTATCCCTATATCGAATACATCAAGTATCTGCTGGCGGGCTCCATCTCCATTTCCATTTTCGTGGTGGCCATGATCGGCGGCGGCATCGTCTTCATCGACGACAAAGCGCGCGGGCTGCACGAAGGCTATCTGGCAACACCTCTGAGCAAGGCCGATCTGGTGCTGGGCCTGGTCTCTTCAGGCGCAATCAAAGGCCTGATGGCCGGGTTCACGATCACAATCATCGGCGGCTTGATCGCCGGCATCGAGCGGCTGTGGGATCCGGTGCGCCTGGTGTATCTGGTGATCGTCCTGGGCGTAACGGCGCTGGCCATGATCAGCTTCATGTTTCTGCTGATGGTGCGGGTGAGCGATCCGCTGGTGCCGCGCGCCATTTTCGGCGTGCTCAATACCCTGCTCTATTTTCCTTCGGGAGCCATTTACCCAACGGAGGGATTTCCCGTCTGGCTGAGATGGATTTCCGTGATCGATCCATTTACGTACGCAGTGCACGCGCTGAAAAATCTTTTGCTCAAGAATACGGGTTTCGAGGGGATCTATGGCGATGTGGGAATTCTCTGTGCATTCGCGGTGGTCCTCATCAGCGGATGTATCTTGCTATTCAAGCGTCAGATTTAGCGCGACTTTGTGAAGCGGCAAAAGCTCATCCTCAGGTGACTGTTGCCGCGGCATTCCCGCACATACCTCGGCGATCCAGAAAGGCGTGGTTCAAGGCAAATGAGCAAACTCGGAAAGTGGACAGCCCGAATCCGCAGTTGCACCGCGACACTTGCGTTCGCTCTGTACCTATTTGCCGGCTCGGCTCACGCGCAGTTCGGCGCGTCAGCGCAGTCGCAGCAAGGTGCTTTGGCAAGTCCGCTTCCGCTCTCTGGACGCAGCGGCGCCAGCGGCGGGGTTGTGGCTACCCAGACGGCCATACCGGGCACCACTACGAGCGTCAACACACTGAATCCCACCGTTCAGGTTTCCGGGGCTTATGCAGGCAGCACCAACAGCACTTCCGCGCGGCCTTTTTCGGGCAGGCTCTCGCTGCAGGAGGCTGTGGAGCGGGCCATGCAACACAACCTCGGAGCAGTGGGCTTGGCGCAAGCGGTGCGTCAGGCCCATGGCCAAACAAGGATTGCGCGCAGTGCATTGCTTCCGAATGTGAGCGGTGACTTTACGGAAACAGACGAGACGGTGAACCTGGCTGCGCTGGGCGTGCGCTTTAACGCTCCGGGCTTCAGCATACCGACGGTGGTAGGCCCCTTCAATTATATGGATCTGCGCGCGCGCCTGACGCAGTCAGTGGCTGATTTTACAGCACGAAATAATTACCGCGCCGCTCAGGAGAGCCTGCGCGCCACGGAACTCTCGGCCCAGGATGCCCGGGACTTGGTCGTCTTGGCCACGGGCGGCGCTTATCTGCAAGTGATCGCGGCGAAGGCGCGCGTGCAGTCCGCACAGGCGCAGCTGGAAACGGCCAACGCCGTCTACCAGCAAACGCAGATGCAGTTGCAGTTCGGCAAAGTCCCCCAGATTGATGTTAATCGCAGCCAGGTGGAAGTCCTGACGCGACAGCAGCGCCTGGTCTCTTTGCAGAATGATGTCTCGAAGCAAAAAATCAATCTGGCGCGACTCACCGGCTTGCCGCCGAACGACCAGTACGACATCAGCGAGGACGTGCCCTTCGCGGCCGCTCCCGCAGTCAGCTTGGAAGACGCGGTCAAGCAAGCCTTTGATCAGCGCGCCGACTTGAAAGCAGCCGAGGTGCAGGTGCGCGCGGCAGAACACGCCCTTACCGCGGCGCGCAACGAACGGTATCCATCGCTTTCCGTGAGCGCCGATTATGGGGAAATCGGAACGAATCCCGGGCAGGCGCACGGAACGTTTACAGCAGCAGCCACACTGACCGTGCCAATCTGGCGAGGCGGCCGTACCGGCGGCGATATCGAAGAGGCCGACGCCGCCTTACGGCAGCGACAGGCAGAGCTGGAAGACCAAAAAAACCAAGTCGAAAGCGATGTGCGCAACGCGTTTTTGGATTTGCAGGCAGCCTCGAGCCAAGTGCAAGTCGCTCAACAGAATCTGGAGGTAACACGACAGACCCTGGCGCAGGAGCGGCAGCGTTTGGAGGCCGGTGTGAGCAACGAGGTGGTGGTTACGCAAGCACAGGAATCAGTGGCCAGCGCGGAGCTGGATTATATCAACAGCGTCTTTGCGCACAACGTGGCCAAACTGAGCCTGGCGCGCGCCATCGGCAATGCGCCGCAGAGCTTGCGCCAATTCCTGAAGTTTCCGTGACCGCTCGATTGCCAGAGTTGATGGCTACGAGTTGACGATCCGACCTGCTGCGTTCGAGGCGACCTTATTGGCCGCCTTTCCCGCCGCTGGCGAGATCGGCCTTGGATGCCGCCTCATCCTTGTGCGGGGTAATTTTGTCGGGATCGATGCGCACCATCAGATAGGTGATGTGATCATCAATCTTCGTAAACCAATGACCGGTGCCCGCGGGAATGATGAGCACGTCGCCCGCTTTGAGTTGATGCGTGACGCCATTGCGAATCGAGGCAGAGTTGCTGCCCGGCCCGTTTAGCATCTTCACGGCCCGATCGTCGGCGGGTCTCCGCTTTGTGCCAACGAGATCAGGTCCGGTGACAAGCGTCGCCGAGCCGTCGATGACATGATAGACCTCGCTCACCTGGTCGTGCTCGGCGACAGAATCGGGCCCAGGGGCCTCGAGTTTGCCGCGATAGACGAGGCCGATGTCGACGTTACTCTTGCCGGCGTCAACGGCGCGGATCTGCTGATCGATCAATTTGTCGGCGATGGCCCTCTTCCGATATGCCTGAAGCTCCTCATTGGGAATGTAAGTAGCGGGACATTTATTGCAGGTAGGCTTGACATCCTGTGCCGCAAGAATTGACGACGCAAACAGGAGCATCAAACCGCCCAGCGTTGCTTTCAACATGCTGATCTCCTTCCCGTCAGGTCGGTGGGAGGATTGTAGCTCAGGTCCAGTTAAAGTCACGCGCTCAGAAGCGACGCGACGGAAAACCCAATTCCCACTGATCTGCAGCCGTATTCTGAACTATGCTAACGTCTGCCGGCGTGGCCGGATCGCGGGCATTCGCAGGCAAATGTTGCCATGATGAACCGATTGCTTTCCGCCACGAACCTGAGTCTAAACTTCGGGAATCGCGACGTTATTCATGACCTCAGCTTCGAAGTGCAGCAAGGTGATTGCCTGGCGATCATAGGACCGAACGGCGCGGGGAAAACCGTTCTGCTGCAAGCGCTGCTAAGCCTGATTCCCCATCGCGGAGAGATTTGCTGGAGCCCAGAAGCTCGGCTGGGATATGTTCCGCAGAAAGTTGCGGCGGACCGGCAGTTACCCCTCAGCACGAAAGACCTGCTCGCTGCAAAAGCCAGGTTCCTAAAGTTGCCGCCCAGCGAATTGCGGCTGGTTCCAGCCGAACTCGGCCTCACCGATGAGCTTCTGAGCACAAGCATGGGAGCCCTATCGGGAGGGCAGTTTCAGAAGGTGCTGATCGCTTTTGCCCTTTTGGGACGGCCGAACGTGTTGCTTTTCGATGAGCCCACGGCCAGCCTCGATGAACTCACGGAAGAACACGTTTACGAACTGCTGCACTCGTTGCAAAGAGAAAGGGGGATGACGATCCTGCTGGTGTCGCATGACCTGAGCATTGTCTACCGGAATGCGAACATGGTCCTGTGCCTGAGCAAAGGGAAAACCTGCATGGGTGCGCCCAAGGAGATCCTCACACCGGCGATGCTTCAGGATCTGTATGCCTCTCCCGCGCAATACTACCAACATGACCATGACCGCGAGCGAGAGCGCGATTCGCGAATCGCGCAGGAGCGCGAAAAACGGTGAGGGACCAGGGCCTTCTGTTCGTACTCGCTCTGTTCTTTTCACTGGCTGCCGGCTTGGTGGGATGTATCGCGCTGATGAGACGCATGCTGCTCGCAGGCGACGTGATCTCGCACTTGGCGCTGCCAGGAATTGGTCTGGCCCTGGCTTTCAAAGTGAACCCGCTGGCGGGTGGCGCCGCGACTTTGTTTCTCGGGACGTTCCTGGTTTGGCAGCTTCAGAAGAAGACCGGCTTAGCGACCGAAGCCGCCATAGGCGTGATCTTTGCGGCAGCGTTGGCCATCGGAGCCGCCGTCACTCCGAGGGAGGAGCTGGCCGAGTCTCTCTTCGGGCAGTTAGAAAGAATTTCGCCGGCCGGCTTTCTTCTGGGCCTGGCCGCCGTCTTATTCGTGATCCTTTCCATTTTTCAGCTGAGAGACCAATTGTCGCTCAGCATTTTCTCCACGGACCTGGCGGCGGCGACGGGGGTCAAGATCGCCCGCCTGGACCTCTATTTTCTCCTACTGTTCAGCCTGACGGTGCTCGTCGGACTTCGCTTCATGGGGGCGCTGCTGGCAAGTGCATTGATCATCATGCCTTCGGCAACAGCCCGGCAGTTAACGAATAGGCTGTCGCACTTCTTTCTTCTCGCCGTAGTGGCTAGTCTGCTTTCGGTGGCGGCGGGATTTCTCCTGAATGCCCTGGTATTCAAATTCTCCACCGCCGGGCCTACGATCGCCATTCTCTCGGCAGTGCTATTCAGCTTCAGTCTCCTTGGGAGAACGAGATAGCAGCTGTGCGCGAACTCGCCTTTCTCATCGAACTCGACTCGCAGCTCGCCGAGCGGTTCTAAGCGGGAGCGCGCCCAGTGTGCAGCGTCACGATTCCGGCGGTCCAAGGCTCGAAAGCGACTTCGCAGAAATCGTTTCGTTCCATTAATTCCGCTAGCTCGCCTGGACTTGGAAAGCGCGCCACCGATTCCGGCAGATAACTGTAAGCTTGCGCGTTGCCTGAAACCACAGCACCGACCGCCGGGAGCACGCGGTGGAAATAGAGCCGGAACAAATTGCGGAAAAGCGCGCCGCGCGGTTGCGCGAATTCGAGAATGGCGACCGAGCCGCCCGGCGCGAGAATGCGCCGCAACTCCCGAAGTCCCGCCGCATAGTTCGCCAGGTTGCGGAATCCAAACGCGGTGGCCGCAAGATCAAACGTGGCATCTGCAAAAGGAAGCGACAGCGCGTCGGCTTCCACGAATTCGAGCCGGCGGCGGCCGCTGCCGGCTGCCTTTTCGCGCGCGCGCGCGAGCATAGGATGCGCGAAATCGGCGCCCAACATGCGCACGGGTTCCGAACCGGCGGAAACCGTTGTCGCGTCCGCCAGAGCCAGCGCGAGGTCTCCTGTGCCACAGCAAACGTCGAGAACGCGCGCGTCCGGCCGCGCGAGGATGGCTGCAAAGCGGCGCGCCAGGCGTTTCCTCCAAATCACGTCGAAGCGCAGAGAGAGAAGATGATTCAGCAGGTCGTAACGCGGCGCGATGCGGCTGAACATTTCCCGCACCCGACGCGAGGCAGCGGTCTCATCGTCAGTCCCTGCGGGACGCGTGCCGGATAAGCGCGCGCGAGTGGAACCGGATGGGCTCATGGTCGGATTATGTTTCTCGATCGAGATGGTCGAGAACTTCGGTCACGAGTTTGGGCGCAATGGGACCAAAAGTTTCCGCCGTTCCGATCTTACGGGTCAAAACCAAACGCAGCTTTCCGCCGCGAACTTTTTTGTCTGCATGCATGATCTCGACAAGACGCGAGGGCTTTGCAGACGGTAAAGAAGGAAGCGGGCCGACTCGCCTCACCAACCGCTCGATTCGGTCGACGTTTTCGGCGGCTAGCAACCGCATGCGCCCCGCCAGACGGGATGCGGCGATCATTCCCCAGCCGACGGCCTCGCCATGCAGATACTTGCGGTAGGCCGTGGCCGTTTCGAAGGCGTGGGCGAAGGTATGGCCGAAGTTGAGGATTTCGCGGAGTCCGGACTCACGTTCATCGCGGCTTACCACTCTAGCTTTGGCCTGGATGCAGCGCGGAATCACAAAATCGAGCGCTTTCACATCACGCTTCGCGAGCGGCCCGATCGAATTTTCGAGAAATGCAAACAGGCGTTCGTCGGCGATCACCCCATATTTGATTATTTCGTATAGCCCGGAGCGAAACTCTCGATCAGGCAGGGTCGACAGAGTCACGGGATCCGCCAGTACGAGGCGGGGAGAGTAGAACGCGCCAACCAGATTCTTCCCTTCCGGCAAATTGACGCCGGTCTTGCCGCCGATGGCGCTATCCACTTGTGCAACGAGTGTGGTGGGAATGTGAACCAGCCCGACGCCGCGCAAGTAACTGGCTGCTACGAAGCCGGCAACGTCTCCGACGACACCTCCGCCGGCAGCGACTATAAGCGCGCGGCGATCCGCGCCCGCACGGACTAGTTCCCGGCAGACGCGCTCGACCGTGGCGATATTTTTGGCTTCTTCGCGATCATCGAAAATGAGCGTGCGACGCAGGCCCGCGCTTCGCAATGATCGTTCGAGCTTGGCGCGCCAATGCCGGGCGACGCGGGGCGAGCAAAGCAGGAAGACACCTGAATTCTCGCCGAGGGATTTAGTTCGGATACCGGCACCGGATAGTATGGCCGCGCCATAAACGACTTCGTAGCGACCGTTTTCCGAATCTATGGCAATGCGCCGCGGGCTCACGGACGCGTGGCGGCGCTGGGGCGAGCGAACTTTTGTTCGAGCTGCGGGAGGACTGCCATCAAAACGTGACCCACAACGGCCAAGCTGTTGGGGCTGAGCTTGTCGAGTGTGTCCTGGAGCGTGTGCCAGTAGGGGATTTCCAGGTCGATGATGTCCACGGCAGGGACGCTGCGGCGCAGAAAAGGCACGTGATCATCTTCGACGGAGGTCTCGCTGGAAACAAAGATGTTGCCATAGCCGAGCCGCGAGGCCGTGGACCAAACCAGGTCGGTGAGCCAGGAGGTCGAATTCGTATCACGCTTGATGCGCAGATCCCGGCTGCCAATCATGTCGACGAGAATCACGGCCTTGGTGCGAGAAAGATCGCCTGAAAGCGCCATGCGCGCGGCCAGTTCGCGGCTTCCATAAGTGTTATCCGGATCCTTCCATTCCAGGTTAAAAGCTTCTTCGCCGTCCAGAAAAGCGATCCAGACGGTGAGCGCATTTTTTCGCGGGCATAACAGCCGAGCCAATTCCAGCATCACGCCGGTGGAAGAGCCGCCGTCATCGGCGCCAACAAAATTCGGGAGGCGCTTAGTGTCGTAGTGGGTCAGGAAGAGCACAATGCCGGGAGACGTCCCTGGAATTTTGACCAGGATATTGCGCATGTCCATGTCGCCGATCGGCGTGGGAGTATGGAATGCCTCGGGATCAACCGGACAGCCGAATCCCTTGAGCTGGCCGATGAGGTAATCCTGAGTGCGATGGTTGCCGTCAGTTCCGGCAGTGCGGGGGCCAATGGCTACCAGATCGGAGACGTGCTGAAAGGCTCGCTGGCCATCGAAGCCGCCGGTCTTGTCCGGCGCGGGAGCTGTTTGCTGAGGCGTCAAGACGGGCGCCGCCGCAACAGCGCTGGTCTCCTCGGTTGCCAGGGGCCCTTTGCCACCACACGCAGTAAGACAAAGCGGTGCCACAAAGAGGGCCGGTATCCATAGATAAAAAATCTGCTTGCGCACCTCAGGTCGCTCCTTGCCGAGCAATCGCCTCGGCTCGGCGCTTCCTGCGCACCACGGCAGCCGAAACACCGATGCTCAGGAAGTAGAGCACGATCATGGGAGCCATGAAGACCAGCATCGTGATGGCGTCCGGAGTGGGCGTAATGACGGCGGCGAGAACAGCAATGACCAGGATGGCATAGCGAAAATTCTTCCAAAGGAACTGAGGTGTGACGATGCCGAACAGGGAGAGCAAAAACGCAAGCACCGGCAGTTCAAAGACGATGCCGACACCAAGAAGCACGTTAAGGACGAGATCGAAATATTCATTCACGCTGATTAGCGGCGTGAATGGCCCGCCGGTCTGGAAATTGACCAGAAATCTCAACAGGTACGGCAAAATCACATAGTAAGCAAACGCGATTCCGCAAAGAAAAAGGGCCACCGACGAGAACACAAAGGCAGTGACCGCCTTTCGCTCATTGCGGTACAACCCCGGCGCAACGAAAAGCCAAACCTGGTAGAGAACATATGGCGACGCGATTACAATTCCGAGATACAGCCCCAGAGTAATGACCTGGTAGAGATACCCGGCCGGATCTGCCGCTGGGACGGTTGCTGCCGTCGGAACGGTTGCTGCCGCCGGAACGGTTGCCGCCGCCGGAACGGTTGCCGCCGCCGCGACAGTTTCCGGCGCGGGGGTGGTTCCTGGTGGGGAGGCTTCCGCGGGCGTGGCACCCAGCAATTCCGCGTCGGTGGGTCGATACGGGGACGGCTCGGGTGTGCTCGTTTGCTGTAATCGCGTGTGCCGCTCCATCTCGCGCATCTCATCTTCGATTTGGATACGAAAATCAGTGGTAATGCGCCGGAAATCCGACATGGCCTTGCCCAGGACGCGCGCCACCTGAGGAAGTTTCTCAGGCCCTAATACGATCAAGGCAATCAGGAAAATGACGACGAGATGGGGGATGCTGAGCATGCAGTATTGTGACCAAACTCAGCCTTCGAGCGTCCAACCAATAGTCGCAGTGATCAGGCGTTCCCGGCCGAAAAGAGACTCCACGTCCGCATCATAGAGTAGCCCTAGAGGGGTGTCAAATCGGTCAGGGGAACCATGCTATACTGTGGCGCCGAAAGCGAGGTTGGGATGAAAGCCGAGAGGCGCGGGGCTCTGCTGGTATTGGGCGTATTAGTTCTATCTGCTGTGTTAGGTGGGATATACGGGCCGACGGTGCGTGCGACCGTCTCAGGAACGACGGACCTCCAGGATTCCATAAAAAATTTCACCAAGGTACTTTCGGTTCTCCAGCAAGAGTACGCCCTTCCGGTAGATACCGACCATGCTATTTATGATGGCGCCATTCCGGGAATGCTGCGGGTGCTCGATCCGCACTCTACATTTTTCGATCCGCGCCAATACGCTCTTTTGCGCGAAGACCAACGCGGTAAATACTACGGCGTAGGGATGAACGTCGGGCCGCAAGCAAATCACACCGTGGTTCTGGCACCCATGCCAGGCTCGCCTGCTGCAAAAGCCGGCATTCGCCCCGGCGACATTATTCAAAGCGTGGAGGGCAAATCGTGCGAGGGGCTGACCACTGCCGAGGTCGCCGATTTGCTGAAAGGGCCCAAGGGAACGGTCGATAAGAATCAACTGATTGTGTCGCACCATGGGCGGGCTTCGCAGGAACGACGCTATTACGCGGTTCGCGGGAATCGCGGAGTGCAGGTGCCGCTAGTGGTCCTCGTCAACGGCGGCTCCGCGTCCGCTTCAGAAATCGTGACGGGCGCGGTGCAAGATCATGATCGCGGCCTAGTAGTCGGCGAACAGACGTTCGGCAAAGGGCTGGTGCAAACGGTGTCGCCTTTGAGCGAGAATACCGGGCTGGCGCTGACGACGGCGCGCTACTACACGCCCAGCGGCCGGCTGATTCAGCGCGATTACAAAGACGTATCGCTTTACGATTACCTCTACAATCACAAGAATCCGCAACCGACCGAAGTCAAACTCACCGATGGGGGCCGGCAAGTCTACGGCGGCGGCGGCATAACCCCCGACGTGGTTGTGAACCAGCCCAAGCCCAACGACTTCGAGCAGCTTCTGTTGCGCCGCGACATTTTCTTCCCCTATCTAGGCCAGGGAGGCGTGGGCAGCTTTACCACCTATTTCCTGGGAACCAAGCCCGAGATCACCAAGAATTTCGTGGTAACCGACAGCGTGCTGGCACTCTTCCGCCGCGATCTGGATAAGGAAAAGATCTCCTACACCGATGCGGAGATCGAGCAGAACCTCGACTGGATCAAGCGCGAGATCAAGAAGGAAGTCTTTATGTCCGCATTCGGGCTTCCGGCCGGCTTCGAGGTGGATCTGCAAGATGATCCGCAGGTGGTTCGAGCCATCGAAACCATTCCGCAGGCCCGCGCCCTGTATCAGAATGTTCGCAAGGTAATGGCGCAGCGCAGCCTGGGCCAGCCGCTGCAATAAACGCAAGAATTCCTCAGCCTAACTCAGGTGCCCAGCGCGCTTCTCTCGCCCATAGGCGAGGGAGTGCCTCTGCTCGCCAGGTCCCGCAGCTTAACGAGTTCGAAGTTGGACGGTCGAACCTCGGCGCTTGCCGGAACATTGGCTGGGGTTCGTGCCTAAGCCGGGCCAAGCTTGACGGTAAAGTGAAATGTAGAACCTTTTCCTAATTCACTCTCGACCCAGATGCGCCTGCCCATCAGGTTTACCAGACGGGATGAGATTGTCAGGCCGAGGCCCGTGCCGGCATATTTGCGTGTCAGCGACGAATCCGCCTGAGAAAAGGCTCAAAAATCTAATGTTGCTTGTCGAATGGGATGCCAATACCGGTATCCTGAATGCTGAAATGCAAAATCGTTTCGTGTGGGCTGGAGACGTCCTTACTGACTATTTCCAAATTGTTCATGCCTTGATGGTGGACTCCACATCGGTAGCGACATTTTTCTTTGCGGCAAGCAAGGAGGCCTGTCGCAGAGCGTTGTCCAGCACTTCACGGACTCTGCGGGCGAGGGCTTTGGGACGATAGGGCTTTTGAATAAAAGCGATGCCGGGTTCCAGAACGCCATTTCCCGAAGCGACTCTGAGTTTTCCGCCAGCAGTATTGTTTCGCAGCCTCGCTGCGCTTCAGCGTCGGGGTCAAGTTTGTCAGGCCGGGGTCCCCGCTGAACTCTCGGCAAGTAGATCTTGAACGCAGTTCCCTTCTCCTTTTCACTGTAGACCCAGATGAACCCACCGCTTTGCTTCACGATGCCGTATACCGTCGCCAAGCCAAGCCCCGTGCCCTTTCCCAGCCCCTTGGTAGTGAAGAATGGATCAAAGATCTGAGATTGGGTCTTACGGTCCATGCCGCAACCGGTATCGGAAACCGCAAACATCACATAGGAACCAGGAATAGCGGGGGGATGGGACTTCTTGTAATTTTCGTCGAACTCGGCATTGGAGACCTCTATGTTCAGGTGGCCGCCATCCGGCATTGCGTCACGCGCGTTTGCCGCGAGGTTTACGAGGACCTGTTCTATTTGTCCGGGATCGGCATTGATGCAGCCGGCGGCAGAGTCCACGGAGACGCCAAGTTTGATGTTCTCTCCGATCACACGTCTGAGCATCGGTTCTATGCCGTTTAGAATTTCGGCAGGTTCAGTGCGTCACAGCATCCGAGAATTACGGTTAGCAAGTTATTGAAGTCGTGCGCTACGCCACCGGCCAGCCTGCCGATGGCCTCCATGCGCTGGGCCACACGAAGCTGCTCCTCCATCTTCTTGCGTGCGGTGATGTCTACAATGGCGGCGGAAACCAAGGTCTCGCCTTGTGTGACCAAAGGGCCCAGGCTGATCTCCACGGGAAATTCCGTTCCATTTTTTCTGCGGGCAAACAAATCCATGCCCAGGCCCATGGGCCGAGCGTGTGGATTTGCCGTATAACCACTGCGGTGTTTCTCGTGCGTCGAGCGCTGAGCGTCCGGAAGAAGAGTTTCGACAGGCCGGCCAATGAGCTCATTTCTTTCGTAACCGAACATCTGGACCGCCTGGGCATTGGAGTCCACGATGCGTCCCTTCGTGTCTGCAATAATGATCCCTGTCGGAGCGGTTTCCACCAGCATGCGAAATCGTTCTTCGGCACGCCTTCGCTCTGCGACTTCCGTTTCGAGCTTTGCCGCGTGCTCTTGAATCGTCCGGTAACGCTGGGCGTTTTCGCAGGCGAGCGCGGTTTGGGCTGCCAAAGCCGTTAGAACCCGCGCATCCTGATCATCAAACTCCAGGGCAGCCAGCTTTTCGGCAACGTAAATCCAGCCATATACCCTTTCCTCAACGGCTAATGGAACTCCCAGGAAGCTCCGGATGGGAGGATGATAGGCGGGTAGTGCCAGGCCAGGCGGCTCACCGAAAGGGCTAAACGCCCGATGCGGTTTCCTGCCCCTGACGATTCCCTTAAAAATGTCTCCGGTGAAAGACGACTTGTCGATCTTGGCGACGATCTCAGCATCTACTCCACTGAAAGTAAATGACCTCAAGTGGGTGCCGTCATCCTCCAGGAGCCCCGCCGAAGCGTAGTTTGCGCCCAGGATCTTGCGGGCCGCCGCGGCCGCCTGTGCGAGAAGATCATCCACCGACCACGGACCCGCGAAATGCATGGCGAGTTCCAAGAGAGCGCTCAAGCGGACACTTGAGTCATTCAGTTGCTTACCCTTTTCGAAGAAAGCGTCAAGGAGCAAGGGGATCGTCTCCCGTTCCACTTGCGGGGCCGACGGAGCCGGGAGCTCGTAAGAAATTCCGAGAGCGTTATGCACGATATCGAGAATCTTTTCCGGATCAGACGGCTTGAGAATATAGAGAGAGACTCCGCATGACGCGCCCAGCGCGCGCGCTTCCCGATCCAAGAAACTTGCACTATGGAAGATGACCGGCACATTCTTCAAAAGGGGACTTTTTCGAAGGGCAGAAACAAACTCATAGCCGTTCATTGTAGGCATCAGGATGTCAGAGACGATCAGGTCAGGTTTGTGTTTTTCGGCGACTTCCAGCCCTTCCCGGCCGTCACCGGCTTCAATCACCTGATGGCCAAAAGGGGACAGCAAGGAGATGTAGAGCTGGCGGGTTTGCACGTCATCATCAACGATCAGAATCTTGGATTTGACAGTCATTCCCGGACATTATCGAGGCACTTCGTGCCCGATACTCCCATTCTTGAAAAGCGCTTTCTGGACCGCGGCAAAAAAGGCGTCATTGTCAAACGGCTTCTGGAAAAAAGCTTCTGCTCCACATTCGAGTGCACGCTTCTCGTTCACACCTGGGTCGCGGGCACTTACCACTAATGACCGGAACAAGCATCAACTCATAGTTGGCCTTGAGTCTTTGCATCACCACAAACCCGTCTCCACCCGGCAGGCCAAGATCCAAAACAATCAGATCCGGTTTTTCCTTGCGCGCCGCGCTGATTGCCGAAACCCCATCGTTGGCCACAACCAGTTGATAGCCTTTGGTCCTGAATCTCACGGCCATGGCGCGCACTGTATCCTTGTCATCCTCAACAAGAAGTATTTTGTTGTTGGTGTTCATCGAGCTTTGCTCCCAAACTTATGTTCAATTTCTCCGACAAATGATTCGCTGCACGAATTACGCTTTGTTCCAAAATCAGGCCGTTTGTAAGAGTCCGTACCTTATCCAGTGCCTCCGGACCTGTGGCAGCTTCCAGGAGACGATGACCCGTGTAACCGAGCAACGTCGTCAGGACGCTCCGATTCAGCTCTTTGTCGTCCCCTACAAGGATCGTTGCCATACTCAAGTCCCCTTTGCCTTTCGTAGGCAGCCCTCGATTTCGTCCAGAAGCGCCTGTGGTTCAATGGGCCGCGAAAGAAACTTTGTGGCTCCCTGCTCCAAAGCCTGAACCTTTTCACGCGCGGACCAGACGGAGGCGGTTAAGAATACAAACGGAATGCGCCGCAGTGCGGCATCGTTTTGGACCATGCGCATGAAGCTGTAGCCATCGTTATGGGGCATGTGCACGTCGGAGAGGATGAGATCGGGTTTCAAGCGGCGGGCAAGATCGAGTCCTTCGTGAGCCGATAAAGCAGCGGTTACTTCATAGCCAGACGGTTCGAGAATGCTGCGCACCAGATCGATGTTGGTTTGGGTGTTGTCCACGAACAGAACGAGGGCGTGCTTTTTGGCGGGAACCTCGGCGAAAGTCTGTTTTTGCACCGCATGAATGGGAGCACCGGCAGTCCGTTTGAGTGGAATTGATAGGAAGCCATCAACCTGCGACAGGAACATTTCTGCTTCGATGGGTTTGGCGATATAGCCGTTGAAGCCAGAAGCAAGGATTCGCTCGCGATCTCCGACCATGGCCAGCGCCGTCACAGCCACGATTGGTAACTTCGAGCACTGCGGGTCTGCGCGCAGCCTGCGGGCCACCTCGTAACCATCCATTTGCGGCATGTGAATATCGAGCAGAATAGATGCGCCGACCGTCTTTTCGAATGCGGCCGATCACACCTTCCCACTTTCCGTTTTGCAGCGCCGCTTGCATCATTTCCCTGGGTTTACCTGCGGCTACATCTTCTCGAGTGTGTAGAACTTCCGAATTGAGCTTTCCCACGATCTCATCCGCGTCATACCCGTACATGCGCCGCGCGCCCTCGTTCCAAAGAAGAATCTTTCCGTCAAGGTCTTTGCCAATAACCGAATACTCGGTAGAGGATTCAAGGATGTTGGCGATGAAGTCGAGCGCTTCCTGTGCAGTGCTTACGATGGAGCTATCAAACAGTCGGGCCTTCATGCGGTCACCTTTTTCGAGCCTGCGAATGGCATTTCACGCAAGGGCATCCATAGAGTCCTGAGCCTCGAATGCAGTCGTATGCGTCGCTGTATCGATGACAGCTCAGCGGCAGCATCGACCGAAAAAGTCAGGGGAAGGAAATTGCCTGAAAAACCTGCTAGCACTCCCGATTAACGGGTTGGCCGAGGTTCACGGACAATTGGAAGGGTTTTGTATTACATACATCCAAACGACCCCGATGACAAGTGCCGGCTGACCTATTTGTCGAAAGAGTTCAGGTTCGGTGTGACAACAAACGCACCACTTGATTTCACGAAAAAGCAGGTGGGCTATTGCAGCGTTCAGACGAAGGCCTGTTATACGCATTTTGACGAAGCGTATGCTCGAGAAGCCGTCGAAAAGCCTGCACGCGAATTGCGCGTCGGACTCACTGGACAAGTTGGACTCAGTTGCGAAAGAACCTAAGTCTCTGTAGCATGAAGTAGCTCTCGTTGCACTAAAGTTGCACTTGGAAGGGCGGCTAGCTCAGTTGGAAGAGCGCCTCGTTCGCAACGAGGAGGCCGGGGGTTCGAGTCCCCTGCCGTCCACCAATCTTCTTAATAACCTGCAGATCAGGCTCAGCCTTATCAGGCTGTTTTGTGGCGTTGTTTGTGACGTAACCGCCCCCCGACCCCCGATTTGACAAGGTATCCAGGGCCGCACGCTTGGCGTCTAGTCGGACGTGTGAATAGTGCTCCAACATCTTCTCCGAGACGTGCCCGGCGATGCTGCGAATGGTCTGGTCGCTGGCCTGCCCCTCCGCAAGCTCGGTGATGGCTTGGTGACGCAAATCGTGGAACCGAAGCCCCGCTGTGGGGCTCTTGACCTTTCGAATATCAGCCTTACATTCCTCGTTGGAACAGATGGTGCCGGTATTTTGCAGGCGTTCACATCGGGGGCACATGATTGCTCGCGTCAAGTTCCGCCATGCTGTGCGCCAGCCGTTCGCCGGTTTGTCCGACTCAGGGCGACAGAACCCTTCCCTGCGAAAAAATAAGTACCAATCTGGATGGAGATTCTCACCAAAGAGCGAATTCGCTCGGTCGCGCAGCTCCAACACAGCGGGCCAGGCTTCTGCGTTGAGCGGAATTACCCGCAAGCCCGCTGAGGTCTTGCTACGGCGGATCGTAACCGTGCGTTCGATAAAATCCACGTCGCGCCA
This sequence comes from Acidobacteriota bacterium, assembly GCA_003224175.1. Lineage (GTDB taxonomy): Bacteria > Acidobacteriota > Terriglobia > Acidiferrales > UBA7541 > Palsa-189. The sequence continues at coordinate 2,911 of QHYQ01000133.1, read as the reverse complement.
GCGCAACCCCTTCAACTCGCAACCTCGCATTGTAGTATTGAGCGCCAACAGCATTGCGAGCCGTGCTGTTTGCCATTCAGGGCGACTGTTTGCAATTTTTAGTAATCTAACCTTTTCTTCAAGCGCGAGCGCACGGCGGCTACCCGGTACCACAGACGCGCTCGCTTCAGAACACCACGAATAACATCCAGTTCTCGGTTTACTGTCGTATTGGCGATTCCCTTCTCGATCCGCGCGCGCATATAGGAGAGTATGTTTTCAGCAATGATTTGTCTAAGCCGGATCGGTCCAAAGTATTTCTTCGGTTCACCCGCCCGCTCTCTTTCCGTGATAAACGTCTTCGGCGCCACGCGAGGCCTTTTTTCTTCGAGCCATCGATCAACAGCGTCAGGAAACGCCAATCGTCGAAAACGTCCCGCTCTCTACTGTGAGCTTCCCGGCGCTCGCCTGCGCAATGCGCTCCTTCTCCTGCCGCTGTGCTTCGCGCCAATCTGTTGTGTCGAGGCTCAGCCGAAAGCGCTGACCGTTGACCGAGAAGTCCGTCCACCAAGTTCCACCGCGTTTGTAGAGTGACATGAAATTAACCTACCTGAATGACGCCACTGACTTTCAGCGCCAAATTTTTTAAGAGCCGCCCAAGGGGAAGGATTAGAAAACCATAGTCATAGTCTTCGGTGTCCATTACTACTTCTAAACCAGCAAAGCTTCGCTCAAACTTAATTTCTTGCGCCGCCCTGTACCCCCAGCGACTCGCCAAGTGATCAAAAATTCGTTCTTAGCCGCCGTTTGCTTAATCTCGGTCACACTTGTCATTCGCTTGCAAAGCTCGGCGGTTCTTCTGTGAGCTAAAGCCAGCTTGATGGCCGGAGTAGTGCCACCTTCGATGAGCTTCCGCCGTTCCCCGGTTGGTGACTGCACCGCAACTTGTGCGGTGACCCAATTGCCAGTAGTCGGGCCGCCAGCGAAGAGCATCGACTTCCCACCAGGCAAGAACTCCGGCCAGCGGTGGGTGGCCTCCCCTTTGTCGAATCGGGTTAGCGGCTGCGCTGTGCCCCCTGCGTCGGACACTTGCTGGATAACTCCGTTCACGTTGGGCGTGAAGATAATCGTGCCCTGATTGCCCCAACTGGCGCCCCGAGGGACCCTGCATCGGCTAAGGTTACAGCCGCTCCCCCGTTCACAGAGATTTTCTTCAGCTTCCCGCCTGCGAAAAATCCCAGCCATTGGCCATTGGCCGAAAAGAAGGGATTGACAGCTCCGTCGGTGCCCGGGAGGGGTCTGGCCTCCAGGCTATCCATCGGACGCAAGTAAACCTGCTGCGTCCCGCCTCGGACAGCGACGTAAGCGAGATGGCTTCCGTCAGGGGAAAGCGCCAAAACCGTGGTAGCGAAGCTCCCCAGTGCTAGCCGCTCGCCCGGCGGCAGCGTGATAACAGTGCGGGTGACCGGCTTTGTCGCAGACGCAGGCGCGGGCTTCAAATTCCAAATCGCCAAGCTCGCAATCACCGCGCCTAAGAGCAACGCACTCAGGCCAACGATTACCGGTCGCCGCCCCAGGGCTCGGATGCCCTTCACCGGGAGACTCATCTGCGATGCCCTCTGGGGACCGCTCTCAGCAATCCACTTCAATTCCATTTCCAGATCGCGTGCCGTCTGCCATCGATCATCTGGCTCCTTCGCGAGACATCTCTTCACCACTCGGTCCAGCGCGGGCGGAGTCATCGGTTGAAGCGAAGACATAGGAGCAGGCTCGCGCTCCAAAATCGCCACAATCAGGATGGCTTGGCTCTTGCCCTCGAACGCCTTCTTGCCCGTGGCCATTTCGTAGACCACAACACCGAAGGCAAAAATATCTGTTCTCGCGTCCACGTCTCGCCCTTCGAGCTGCTCCGGGGCCATATATTGCAACGTGCCCAGAATTGTTCCCTGCGCAGTAATAGCGTCGTTTGCAGTGGGCAGTTTGGAGAGAGAAATATTCGCCGTGGCCGCTCCTTGCCTTAGCTTTGCCAGGCCAAAGTCGAGCAGCTTCGTACCCGATTTGGTCAACATGATGTTGCCCGGCTTTAGATCGCGATGCGTGATGCCTTTGCCGTGAGTCTTATCGAGCGCATCGGCAATTTCGATTGCGAATTGCAGAACCTGGGCTAGCGGCAGCGGACCTTTCTTCAGGCGTTCCGCCAGCGTCTCGCCTTCGAGGTACTCCATCACCAGATAGTCGATTCCGTCCTGGCCGATGTCGTAGAGGGTGCAGATGTGCGGATGATTCAGGCTGGCAACTGTGCGCGCTTCGCGCTCGAATCGTTCCCGCAGTTCGGCTCTGTCGGAAAGGTGATCAGGAAGGATTTTGACGGCGACAATGCGGTCCAGACGGGTATCGCGAGCGCGATGCACCTCGCCCATCCCACCCGCACCAATTGCAGAGAGGATTTCGTAGGGCCCGAAGCGTTGGCTCGGTAGAAGCGCCATCTCTTTCAACTAATTTGGCGAAGTATAACCCAGAAGCTTGCGAACTCACATTTTGATGAACCGAGCTGGCAACGAAGAACTTTCTCGTGCCGTTGATCTAATGCGGCCAGGCGGGCCGGAACGTCAGTTCCAAAAAACCAATTTGCTCAACCGCCCCACCTGCCGCGATAATTAGACCGTTATAGGGTCCCAGACGAGAATTTCGTTCTCGTAGGGGTTGGGTTCTTAGGCTGCTTTCAAACCGACAGCCAGAACCAGATCATCCAGTGCTTGAAGCACAGCAGTATATCGACGATCCAAAGGCGTGATCTTTTGTTTGGGAATGGACCCGTCCGCAGCGAAGGGTCGCAGGATGGCGGAGGTCAGAGGAGCGTAGAGTTTGTCGTAGAGCTTGAGGAACACCAAGCAGATCTGATAGCCGTGGGCGAGGAGTCGGTAGCGGCGGG
>QHYQ01000366.1 GCA_003224175.1 Acidobacteriota bacterium | reverse complement strand
CTTGCAGTCCGAAGGCTTCGAGAGGGCGGAACAATTTCTGCAGACAAAGCTTTCGGATAGTCCCAGTTGCCTGGTATTGGATGTGAGCCTTCCTGGAATCAATGGACTGGAATTTCAGCAGCAACTTACGAAAGCCGGTCGGCAGATTCCGATCATTTTCGTTACAGGCCACGGCGATATTCAGATGTCAGTGAAGGCTATGAAGTCAGGCGCGGTAGAATTCCTGACCAAACCGCTCAAGCGCAACGTGCTCCTGGATGCCATTCAGCAAGCTCTAGCTCGCGATTCCGTCCGTCGTCAAGAGCAGGCAGATATTGCTCTCTTGAAAAAACGCCACGACACGCTAAGTCGGCGCCAGCACCAAGTCATGGCGCTGGTGGTGTCCGGGCTGTTGAATAAACAAATCGCATCGGAACTTGGGACTACCCTGGTCACGGTCAAGCTTCATCGCGCTCAAATGATGCGTAAGATGCAGGCTAGGTCTCTCGCCGAGCTAGTGAGAATGGCAGAGAAGCTGCGGCTTTTCCCGTCGACTTAGAAACGACTGGGCCGATCCTTTGCGTTTCCGTCTTCGAACGGTTCGACAAGGGCAAGAACGGTTTCATAGTAGCCCGTACGATCCGATGCTCGTAATTTCTTGCTTTTGCTGGCTCGTCGGACGATTCCGTTGGCGGCCTTGATCTCCCCGGGCCAACTCCATCCCCTGGCGTACAAAATTGCGGCGATTTACGGGTTGTGTTCCCAGATGTTCATCCGCGGCGACGAGTGTGTGGCACCTAGACCAAGGTATAGGTTGCGCTGGGCTCTATACGGATTATCTTTGCAGCGTGGCCTCAGGGGAAAAATCGACCGTGATTGCAATTGTCGACGATGATGAGTTGGTCCGAAGCGCGCTAGTGGGCCTCATGAAAGCGGCGGGCTTCACAGCTTTGGCGTTCGCATCTGGCGAAGAATTCCTAAACAGCGGCGAACTGGAGCGGACCGCCTGTTTGATTGCAGACATCCGAATGCCGGGAATGTCAGGGTTGGAACTCCAAGCCAAGCTAAGTAAAGACCATCACAAAGTTCCGGTCATTTTTATTACGGCACAAGGTGACGAGAGAATGCGTATGCAAGCCTTAAGGACCGGAGCAGTCAAGTTTCTGACAAAACCCTTGGACAAGGGAATCTTACTCGACAGCGTACGCGCTGCATTGGATAGCTAGGCTGGTCACTTTAAGCAGGAAGGTCCTCGGTGGATGGCGCCAAGACAGTTCGGTCATATGAAGAAGGTCGTCCCGAGAACGGGTTTGACGAAATCATAGGTAACAGCCCTGCCCTGGAATTCGTGCTCGCCGAAGTCGAACGGGTGGCGCCAACGGATTCCACCGTCCTAATCCTCGGGGAGACGGGTACTGGTAAGGAGTTGATCGCCCGCGCCATTCACAACATCAGCGCACGCTGCGGACGTCCTTTCATAAAGCTGAATTGCTCCGCCATTCCTTTTGACCTGTTGGAAAGCGAACTCTTCGGACACGAGAAAGGCGCGTTCACTGGGGCTGTCGCTCAGAAAATTGGCCGCTTCGAAATGGCCGATACAGGGACCCTCTTTCTGGATGAAATCGGAGATTTGCCCCTGGCTTTGCAGCCTAAGCTGTTGCGGGTTCTGCAAGAACAGGAGTTTGAGCGTCTGGGAAGTGGCCGTACGCATCGCATCAACGTCCGCTTGGTGGCGGCAACGCATCGCGATTTGGCGGAGATGGTTTCGCGGAAAGAGTTCCGCAGTGATCTGTATTACCGTTTGAATGTGTTTCCTGTTGTGCTTCCACCCCTACGCGAGCGCCGCGAAGACATTCCACAGTTGGCCACGCATTTTGTAGAAATCTTTGCCAGGCGGATGAACAAGCGAATCGATCATATACCGGAAGGCGTGCTCGATGCGTTCGTCTCATATTCCTGGCCCGGAAATGTACGAGAGCTTCAGAATCTGGTTGAACGAGCGGTGATCCGGTCGAACAACGGAGTGCTTCCCAATCCCTTGCCGGACAAGAATCCCGTGATGGTACCTCCTTCGCGGGATACGTTTACGGCTTCCACTCGAGCGCTGATTCTGCACGCGTTGCGCTCGACGGGTTGGGTTATCGGAGGAGCCGCTGGCGCCGCCGCCCGGCTTGGACTGAAGCGGACTACACTGATTGCCAAAATGAAGAAGCTCGGGATCTCACGGCCGGCGCAGCAAACCGAGACAATTGACCTGACTGAGAACGGCGAGGGCGAGGAAGTGCCAACCGGGGCGTAAATGACATCTGTACGCTCACTGCCGTTTGCCACGGCAGCCGATTACGCGGACTGAACTGCAGCGGCTTCGACGGGCAAGGTGAATCGAAAGGTTGCGCCTGGCCCAGAGTTAGAGGTGGCCCACAAGCGACCGCCGTGCGATTCGATAATCGACCGGCTAATCGGCAATCCCATACCGGTGCCTTGGGATTTTGAGGTAAAGAACGTATTGAAGATTTGTTCCGTCTGTTCAGGCGGTAGGCCCATACCAGTATCCGAAACCGAGACGAGGATTTGACGATTCTCGTCCTGCTGCGTAGCAATCGTAAGTTTGCCTGGACTAGCCATTTCCTTCATCGCTTCGATCGCATTCAGCATCAGGTTCATCAAGACCTGCTGTAATGCGACTCTGTCCGCCGCGATTTTTGGTAGACCTTCCATAAGCTCCTCATGGATCGAAATTGAGTAGCGGCTCGCCTCGCCGCGCAGCAGCGTTGTCATCTCTTGAATAACTCCCTTTACGTCGACCAGTTCCCGCTGTGGAACCTCCTTCTTGAAGAGTGAAACGATGCGATTAATGATGTCAGACGCGCGGCTTACGTCTTTCATGAGTCTTAACGCCGCTTCCTGCGCCTCCGCGAGGTCGGGCTGATCACGCTCAAGCCACCGCAGGCAAGTTTCAGCATCCGCCGAAGCCGCGAAAATCGGCTGCTTAATTTCGTGCGCCAGCGATGCGGTCAGTTCGCCCATCATGCTCACACGATTGATGTGCGCGAGATCTGCCTGGAGCTGCTGCAATCTTTCGCGCTCGTTCTCTGCGCGTTTGCGTTCTGTGATATCGACAACGGTGCCGACCACTTCAAGAAGCTCTCTATTGGAATTGAAAACTGGATGGGCCAGGCCATGAATGTGTTTAACTGTTCCATTAGGTAGCACGATTCTGTACTCGACGTCGGAATCTACCTTCTGGACGAACATCCTATCACTGGCCTCCCGCTTCACCCTGTCACGATCTTCTGGGTGCATTCGCTGCAGCCATTGGTCCCGCATTGGGAGGCCCTGTTGCGGATCGAAGCCGAAGACTCGGAACATTTCCTCCGACCAGTACTGGGCTTCATGGGTTGTGCCATGGCTGGCCCAGCTGCCCGTGTGCGTCAGCCGCTGTGATTCGGCCAGATAGGCTTCACTGCGCCGGAGAGACTCTTCGGCACACCTTCGCTCCGTGATGTTCACCATCGTGCCAATCACTTGAAGAAGCTCTCCATTGGGACTCAAAACTGGATGGCCGATGCCGTGAATCTGTTTGACTGT
>QHYQ01000132.1 GCA_003224175.1 Acidobacteriota bacterium | reverse complement strand
AAATTCGTGGAGGAAGTAGGTGCCACCAAAGTGCGTCAGACCCACATGATCACAGGTGAGTTCCAGATTACGTGGTGATCGCCGCACTCTGAGCCTTACCTAACCGAAAGTGAGGTAAGGCTCAGGATAGCATCAGAGCGGGAAACCCCGCATCAAATGGCCCTACTGTTGCGCTTTCAGGGCCGCGAATACGCCGGATTTAGGTACTACCGAGAAGCCCATTGTCGGGGCTTGCCTCTGGAGTATCTGTGCTCGCTTTATCCTTCTGCCGGGTGTACTGTCCATATAGCGAGGTAAACGGTATGCAACGGGACTATGACATTTTTGAGAGATTGCCTGATGCTTCGGTGCGCTGTTTAACCCGCGTCCACGGAACCCTTCATGTACCCCAGGTTTTAGAAGCGCGGGGAAAGCAAACCACCAACGAGTGCTTCGCGATGAACATCCGCACTAGGGAAATCATCGCTCGGGTCAACCACAGGGTGGCGCAACGGGCACATTTGATAAAAGAGCTATCACAGAACCGATAAGACCCGCTCGATGAGTCCGTTTTACCGCACGAACCTACGCGCCTATTCAGCTTCTATCAATCGGCAACGCCAAACCGACTGAACGCTCGGACTCCTGCTGGCACCTGCACCGGCGCCCAGCACATCATGGAAAGATCGGTGTGAGTCCGCTCCCACGTTCCGAGAATGTATGATCGCCCTTCCCTGCTTCGACCCGTCGGCATTCCGATAGATCATCGATGGAATCCATCGAACACGAACCCAGGGAACCGCCTCTATTCGATAGAGTAGAATGCGCTATTTGCTCGACCCTGATGGATGCGGAGGCCAGGAATGGCGGAGACGCGGACTCGCAGGCGTAGTTTCATTCATCAGCATTCCTTGAGCGTCACCTCGGCTGCCGTGCTGGCCCTATGGATCTATCTGTACAGTGTGTCCAATCCGAGTACCCATATAGGGTCGTTCTTCGGAAATGCCATCGCCGATTGGACGGGCTTGCTAGTGATGGTCCTCGCGACCAAGTACATGTACGAGAAAGGGTCTGCCGAAAGCCGGCGTCCGCCCAAGAACTTTCTAGGTTCTACGTTAGAGCGCCTGCGCGACCACTCACTCACGATCTTCCTCCTGTTCACCGGGCTCGGCTGGGCATTCTTCTATGCGTCGCTCGATTCGGAAAGCAAATGGGGTCAGGTGGTCGGCAACATTGTTTCGGAGTGGACGCAGATTCTGGGCTTGGTCCTGATGACGAAGATATTGATTGAGCGGCACTCGAAGGAGAGCAGCCGATAGAGGCCGAAATATCCCTATTTTGGCCGGAAGCCGCATGGACGGACCCGAAGGCCTAGTTGAACAGTCCGAGTATTTAGCACTGGCTACGATGAGAGAAAGGCCGCGACGTACATCCGAACCGGCGCCTTGCATTCAGTGAACGTCAAGATCCTCCCCGATGACAAGCTTTCCGCGATTGGTCCGTCGAATCTCGGCCGAGGTGTTTGTCGAGATCGTCGACCTGGAAGGGGCTATTCCTCCAGGGGCAAGATATTCGACCGCTTTTATCTCGCAGATAACTCGAGATCCCGCGAAGCCGCCGGCGTCGCGCTTGGTTTGGCGATTGCGAAATGGACTGTTCAGGCTCATGCTGGGGAGCTTAGTGTTGACGACGATATCGACGGCGGTTGTGCCTTTCGAACGCTGAAAGAAGAGAAACAAATTAGAGAGCCGAACTGGAGAGATAAGGCTCTACTCAGAGGAACAGAAGTTTCGACTTGATCTTTCCTGACTCAGTAGTTCGGCGCAGACCGGAGAGGGGAGCACGATGGGACACAAGCAAGATGTCGGCAAGCTGGCAATTAACAACGGCGCTGTGCTGACCCGGCGCAGCCTATTGCAAGCTACAGCCTGCTTCATCGCTACCGCGACTCTTCCGCGCGAGGTGGCCATCGCGGCGCAAGCGGCGCAAGAAGTCAGCCCAGTCATGGTCAGGCTCAGCACATATATGAGCGAGGCCCGCGATCGAGCGCTGCCAGAGAATGTGGTACGGGAGGCCACGCACCACATTCTCGATACCATAGCGGCTATGGTTTCAGGGTCCGAACTTGCCCCTGGACGGCGGGCGATCGAGTTCGCTCGCGCCTATGGTGGCGAGAAGATTGCAACCGTAGTTGCCTCGCAGGTTCTCTGCGGACCCATCGAGGCAGCGGTTGCCAATGGAGAACTGGCCCACTCGGATGAGAGCGATGACGACTATGCGGGTGGAGGGGCACACCCGGGCTGTGCCATCGTGCCGGCTGCGCTGGCGCTGGGCGAACAGTCCGGCATTAGTGGGACGCATTTTTTACGTGCAGTGACACTCGGTTACGACATCGGAATGCGGGCAATGGAGACTGTAGGTGCTGGAGTCAAAGACACGCACAACTTGGTCGGAACCATGGGCGCCGCAGCGGCAGGAGGGTGCGTGCTCGGCCTGAACCCTCAGCAGATGCGCTGGTTGCTCGATTACAGCGCGCAACAGGCGGGTGCCGGAATTGGTTCGTGGCGGCGCGATACTGAGCATATCGAGAAGGGTTTTGTGTTCGCGGCAATGCCGGCGCGCAACGGCGTGATGGCAGCTCTGCTGGTGCACTCGGGCTGGAGCGGCGTCAACGATGTACTGTCCGGCCAGGAGAATTTTGTGGTGTCGTACGCTCCTAAGACCGATCCGGCGGGTCTCATCAAGCAGCTTGGCGAGCGCTATGACGTGACTCTGACAACTCTGAAGAAATGGACTACAGGCGGGCCAATCCAATCGCCGCTCGACGCCATGGAAAATCTGCTAAAACGGCACCCCTTTGAAGCCAATCAGGTAAAGCAGGTAGTCGTTCGCGCTGCCACCAGCGCGGCTTTCACTGTAGATAATCGCGAACTGCCGGATATTTGCCTCCAGCACATCATCGCAGTGATGCTGATCGACAAGACCGTGTCGTTCCGCGCAGCGCACGACAAAGCACGAATGCAGGACCCGGCTGTCCTCCGCGAGCGTGCCAAGGTTCAGCTCGTCCCCGACGAAGAACTTGAGCGGCTCATACCGAAGCGGGTAGCGGTCGTCGAGGTCACACTGACCGATGGGACTCGCCTCACCGAGCGTGTCGAGGCTGTGCGTGGCACTCCCCAAAACCCAATGAGCCGTGAGGAAGTTGTTGCAAAAGCTCGCGACTTAATGACGTCCGCCCTCGGGGCGGCGCATTGCACCGCCCTTATTGATAAGATTCTTGGGCTCGCAGACGTGAAGGATATCCGCGAGCTTCGCCCGCTACTTCAAAGCGTCTGACCGCAGATGCAACGACACTAATCCTGAGCTGACGTCCCAAACCAGCCGGCGGATTGCCTGAGCTGCGCGTCTCAACTCCGATAAGTCGCCTCATCGGAGAGTGGCGCACTACCCAAGCGCCTCTATTCCCCCTCCAGCTTGACACTGCCCCACATGCAGCTATAAGCTCCGCGCTAACATTTCAGTTCTTTATTCGGAAGTTGCCTCGCAACCGGAGGGTTAATCATGAGAAAGAGCCAGGTTTTCGGGCATTTTCTGGTGGTTTGCCTGCTTGCGGCAACGTCTGCATGGGGGCAGGCGGGCACAAATTCAGGCGTCATCGCAGGCGAAGTGGACGATTCCTCGGGAGCTAAAGTCGCGGGCGCGAAGGTCGCAGTAACCAGTCCGGCGCTGATCGAACAGGCGCGCGAAACGGTTACCGGCGATGACGGCTTGTACAGAATTGTAAACCTGCCGCCGGGCATTTACGCGGTGACCGCGACGCAAACCGGCTTCAGCGCGTCGAAGCGCGAGGGCGTAGAAATCACCACGGGTTTCACGGCAACAGTGAATTTCAGCCTGACGCCGGGGTCCGTGACGCAAACGGTTACGGTCACCACCGAGGCCCCGGTCCTGGACACACAAGATTCGGTAGTCCAAAAAGTCATCAGCAATACAATTCTCGAGGCGCTGCCCATCGGCAAGAGCGCTTCCGATTATCCCGCGCTGCTCCCCGGAGCGATCGCACCAGCCGCCAGTCAGGATGTGGGAGGCTTGAAAGGCGAGCAGACCCAAGGTTTCAGGATCCACGGGAGCGCTCCAATTGACTTTACGCAACTGCGGGACGGCATGTACTACGGAGCGATGACCGGCGGAGGAAGTAATCAACTCTCCAGCAACAACCCCACGGCCACGCAAGAAGTGCAGCTGGAAACCGGCGGGTACACGGCCGAGGATTGGAATAATGGCGGTCACGTCAACATCATCCCGAAGAGCGGCGGCAACGCTTTCCACGGATCATTTCAAGCCGATTTCGGCAACAAAGCTCTGCAGTCAGGGAACGTGACGCCGGCGCTTCAAGCTCTGGGGGTTAATGGGTCCTCTTCTATCCGCAGCCTATACGAAGTCGCCGGAGGAATCGGCGGTCCGATCAAGAAAGACAAGCTGTGGTTCTTTGCGGACGCCAGGCATTGGATCAGCTCTTCCAATCAGGCGGGAGCCAATTTCTTCTACGACGCCAACGAAGCCGCTCCCTTCCCGAATAACCTGTATTACGCCGCGGATCCCAGTCGCCCGGCTTATGACGTCAATACCTATACGGACATAGGTTTGCGCTTGACTTGGCAGGCCACCAAGCGAAATCAGTTCACGCACAACTTCATCCAGGAGAGAAACTGCAACTGTTTCTACACCATCAGCTCAGGTCTGCTGGCTCCCGAAGCGACCACGCACCACTGGTACGTGCACGATTGGCGCGATCAGGTCACCTAGACATTCCCGGCTAGCAATAAGCTCGTCTTGTGGGCCGGCTTTACGGCCGTCGTCAGCGACATTGAAACGAAGGGTAGCGGAGAAACTCCCACCAGTTTTGCGATCACCGATAGCAGTGCCAACTTTACCTATGGAGCAAACGGGACGGCTTTAAATCCAGGCGCGGCTTACGGTCTCACATCACAGGTCCAGGCTAACGAAAACTTCACCGCCTCCTACACGACGGGGCCGCACGCCTTCAAGTTCGGATTCTCAGAACTACAGGCCAGAGGAAGGAGATTTCTGACCTTCTCTAATCTCGCGGGCGCGAATGGCTTTCCTTACGGCGTCCAGTTACAGATGCAGTGCCAGACGATTACAACCACGACCAACCTGCCATACCCCGCCACCTCGCTCAACGCGGCGGGACTGCCGACGACCACGTACAGGATCGGTAATAAGACCCTTGGTGCGCCGGCAATCGCGCCGACAACCGTAAACGGCTTGTCCTGTCCGGTCGTTCCGGGAGTTTCGACTCAGGCCCTGCTGCCCAGCCAGATTGTGCAGTTCCTCGCTCCCCATGACCTTTCGTTGAGTGGGGATGATCACGCGCTCTTCGCGCAGGACCAGTGGAGGATCAAGCGGCTGACCCTGAACCTGGGTCTGCGGTTCGATTGGTTCCAGGGAAAGGACCCTGCGCAAACAGAGCCGGCGCAGCCGCAGTTCGGCCTCGCTGCCAAGAGTTTTGCCGGACAGAACAGCGCGGCGGATTGGAAGGACATCAATCCTCGGCTTGGGGCGGCCTACGATCTGTTTGGCAATGGCAAGACGGCGCTCAAAGTTTCGATCTCGCGAGGAGTATTAACCGAAGGGTTGACCACCAATGGTATTACGTTGCTGACCAACCCTGTGAACGAACTTGCCAGCAGCACAACGCGAAGCTGGACCGATTACAGCGGCACGTTTAATCCCCTGCTTGATGGCGCGAACTTTACCAGCCAAAACGGCAGCGGCAGCAACCCTCTCGGCGGGCCCGCGTGCGTCTCCACGACAGGAGTAAATTGCGCTTTGGGCCCTGCGAATACTGCTGGTTTCTACAATCCTTTACCCACTGCCAACGTGACTTACGCAAACAATGTGACACATGGTTTTCAGAATCGTCCCTACGATTGGATGCTGTCGGCTTCGGTCCAGCAGGAAATCGTGAGAAACCTCGCGCTGAGTATCGGCTATTACCGGACTTGGTTCGGCAATATTACTTTGGCGCAGAACACAGCCATTCCCACAACCGGCTATGATCAGTATTGCGTCACGCCACTCGCGAGCACCGCATATCCGGGGTTTGGCGGAACACAGGCGTGCAATCTCTATGATCCTCAGCCGCAATATCTCGGCAAGGCTTCGTATCTCGTGCAAAAAGCGGCGAATTTCGGCAAAGTATCCGACGTTTACACGGGAATCGACGCCATCGTTAACGCCAGGTTTCACGGCCTGATTCTGCAGGGCGGCGTGACTGCGGGACATGAGGTTACCAACTACTGCGTGGAGGTTAACTCGCCTCAGGATCTCTTTTGGTACTCGAATCCGTCGCCTAGTGCTACTACTACTTCAATTCTCGAATTCAACAATAACAATGCGACGAACATCAGCTCTGTTCAGGGAAACATTACCCCACTGGTGAACGATGCCGCCCCGTGCCGCATACTTCCGCCGTGGTATCAAAATCTGCAGTTCAAGATGATCGCCGTTTACACGCTGCCCTGGTGGAAGATCAAGCTCAGCGCCAATGAGCAGAACCTGCCCTCCATCCCGCTGCAGGGAACTTACTCCTACAGATGCAGCACTGCGGCGACCTGCGCAAGTGCCGGTGTCCAGTTCCTTCCCAACTCGAACGGCCACACGACTTTTACCGGAAATCCCACGAATAAAGTCGAGGTGATTACGCCACAGACTCTTTTCCCGTTTGGCCGTGACAATCAACTCGACTTCCGGGTGGCTAAAGATATCAACATCACCGAGCGGTGGAAGATCGAGCCTACCGCGGATTTTTACAACCTGCTGAATGCCAATCCGATCCTGACCGTCGGGACGGCATACAATACGACAGCACCGGGCGTCGCTGGCGCATGGCGAAACGTCACGAGCCTTTTGCCGGGGCGACTCATCAAGTTCGGCGTGCACCTAGACTTCTAGGTTTGCCCCCGAGGCGCCTCCGGCCTGGCCGAGCGCAGTCCTCGCCTAGGCGAACACACGTTCAAGTTCGGCAGCGAGTTTCCCGATACAAAAATAACCACTGGCGCCTTCCTAACCGCCAACAGGCGTAACTATATTATGCGGAATGGTTAACTAAAGGCGCTGGCAGGAGATGTAAGAGCGGTCCAGCATGGCAATCGAAGGGCAGCCGAGCAATCTCAAGGTGCGCTCTAAATCTGCGCGCAAGATTTCCAGAGCGCGCGCAACACCCGCTTCGCCTGCCGCCGCCAAGCCGTAAGCGTAAGCTCTGCCGCAAAGAACTGCGCGGGCGCCCAGGCAAAGCGCCTTCACGATGTCTGCACCGCGACGAATGCCTCCGTCCACGAGCACTTCGATTTGGCCATTCATCGCCGAGACAATTTCCGGCAGCGCTCTCAAAGTAGCCTGCACGCCATCGAGTTGCCTCCCGCCATGATTGGAAACCACGATGGCTGCAGCTCCTTCGTCCATGGCGCGCCGGGCATCCTCGCCGGTTAGCACTCCCTTGATGATGATTGGACCCCGCCAGGCGTCGTGAATCCAGCGCAGATCTTCCCAAGAGATCGTCGACAGAGCTAAAGCTGAGCCGACGTCAATCAACGGCATTGGTCCGCGCCCGGGGACGACGACATTAGGCAGCGGCCTTACGCCTCCATCGAGCAGAAAGCTCGTGAGCCAACTGGGACGGGCGAGCACCTGCGGTGAAAAACGAATCTTGCCGAGCAAACTGCGGCCAAGCAGTTCCTTCATACCGTTGCGGAAATCGCGCTCGCGCATTCCCGCGACGGCGGTATCAACGGTGACAAAGAGGCCGGCAAATCCGGCCTTGCGCGCGCGTTCCAGGGCGCCTTCGGCGACCTCGCGGCCTCCCATGGCGTAAAGCTGATAGAACACCGGGCCAACGGATGCCGCTTTTACTTCTTCCAGCGGGTAACCAGAGATCGTCGAAAGTATGTACCCCGTGCCCGCCTGTCCCGCCGCACGAGCTGCCGCCACTTCACCGCCGGCGTGGATGACGCGGCTGTAGCCCACCGGCGCCAGCAAAACGGGAATGGAGAGATCGCAGCCCAAGACTGGGGTGCGCAAATCGCAGTGAGGGATCGCTACTGCCTGGCGCGGGCGGAACGTGATTTCCTCGAAGGCGCGGCGATTTTCGCGAAGCGTGATTTCGTCCTCCGCGCCTCCATCCACATAGTCGAAGACAACTCTGGGCACCCTCCGGCGCGCCAAAGTCCGGAGGTCGGCGATATTCACAACGCGTGGAGATGCGACTCTTGCGGCGTGTTTAGCCATCTGCAGAACCGTGGGACCTCCGCCGTGAGGAATTTACCACGACCAGGGAGGCAAATGGCGCGAGGCCGCGGATTCTAAAGGAAGGATTGGTCCTCGGAATTGAAGCGCGCTACAATCCCGGCGCAGGCGCGAGAAATGCGCGCTGGCAATTTTTCGTCGGAGAACCAACGATGACGCGATCCGCAGCTCCGGCACTTTTTCTCTTTGCGTACCTGGCTGTTCCATGCCAGGCGCAACAGTCCACAGCGCCGGCAGGGCAAATCTATCAGCTCAAGCCTACGCCGAAAACGGTCGTGTGGGGATATTACGATCCGAAGACGGCCCCCGTGCTGCGGATCAAATCGGGCGACACAGTCGAAATCCAGACGCTTATCGCGTCAAGCCCAGAGCGCTTTGAAAGCGCCGGCCTGGGATCCGACCAAATCGAACCGGCGCTGCGCGATATTTACCGGGAGGTCAAGGAAAGAGGTCCCGGTTATCACGTCCTGACGGGCCCGATCTTTATCGAAGGCGCAGAGCCGGGCGATGTTCTGGAAGTGCGCATCCAGCAGATTCGGCTGGCCATCCCGTATGCGATGAACGCCTTTTCGCCCGGGCGCGGCTTCTTGCCGGACGACTACCCGTATGCGCGGACGAAAGTTATTCCACTCGATGAAAAGCGCATGGTGGCTCACTTCGCGGATGGCATCGAGATTCCGATTCGTCCCTTTTTTGGCAGCATGGGCGTGGCGCCGCCGGAAGTGACCGGGCGCATCAGCAGCAATCCGCCCTGGATGCACGCGGGGAATCTGGACGACAGGGATTTGGTCGCCGGCACCACGCTTTTCATCCCAGTGCACGCGCGCGGGGCGCTCTTCCAGGTGGGCGACGGCCATGCAGGCCAGGGCAATGGTGAGGTGGACGTCACCGCGATGGAAACTTCGTTGATCGGTACGTTCCAATTTATTGTGCGAAAAGACGTGCACCTGCGCTGGCCTCGCGCCGAAACGCCCACGCACTACATCACCATGGGATTGCACGCAGACCTGACCGAAGCGACGAAAATGGCCGTACACGAAATGGTCGATTTTCTGATGCAGGAAAAGCATCTGAGCCGCGATGACGCTTACATGCTGGCGAGCGTGGCCGCCGATCTCGAGATCACCGAAGTCGTCGACGGCAATAACGGCGTGCATATGGCGATTCCCAAAGCAATTTTCGCAACAAAGCGATGAGCGATGCGGGCACCGCCACCTGGATTGACTCAAAGGGAGAATCGCTAAGATCCGAGGAGGAGACGAGAATGAAACGTTACGCGACCATCCTTTTTGTCTTGTGCCTGATGTCTGTCTGCAGAGCAAGCGCTCAGCAAACGTCGAAGCCGTACGTCAATCGGCAAGCGCTGATGGTGCACATGACCGGCCTGCTGAGGCTCGTGGAAACGATCCCAATCCCGACCGAAGGCTATATCGATCACCTCAGCTATGACCTGAAAAACCAGCACCTGTTTATCTCCGGCGAGAACAACAAGACACTTGTCGTGGTGGACATGAAAGCGGGAAAGGTGATCCACGAGACGCCTCTCGGCGGAAATCCCCGCAGACCATTCTTTGACGCCGCCACGAATGAACTTTGGTTGGACCTAGGAGACAACACAGCGGTAGCGGTCAGCGGAACGACATTCGAGGTGACGAAGACGGTCGAGCTGACCGGTGGGAAAAATGCCGCGCACAGGGACCCGGATAATGCCGCCTACGATCCTGTCAAGGGCTTGTATTACGTCGGGATTGTCACGGGGCAGGGAAATAAAGACGGCACAATCGAGATCGTGGACACCAAGGCGGCCAAGTTGGCGGGCAGCATTAAAATGGATGGCAACGATCCGGCGGGCATCATGCTCGACCGCGCAGCAAACCGGCTGTATGTGGGGCATGGGAGACGTGGTGAACGGCGAGAGCGTCGTCAAGGTGATTGACACCACCAAACGCGCCGTCATCGCCGAGTGGCCCATCACGGGAGGCCCGCAGCCCCACACGGCTGGTCTGGATTCAGCCCACCATCGCTTGTTCATGGGCAGCCGCCTGGGCGGCGGACACGTAGTCGATCCGGGAAAGCTTGTGATCATAAACACAGACACCGGAAAAGTGGTTCAGGCGCTGGATGCTGTCGGCGGCGCGGACGAAATCTTCTACGACGCTCCCACCTCGCGCATTTACTTCTCTGGGAGCAGTGGAACTTTGGCCGTGTTTCATGAAGACGACCCGGACCATTTCCGGATGCTTGGAAAAGTTCCCACCGGGTCGATTGCCAAGTCGGGAGTCTGGATTCCAGAACTGAAGCGATATTACTCGGCTGTCCCGAAGCACCTGGTTCAGTTGATGCCTACCACCCAATATGGCGTGGGCGACTGGTTGACCGAGGAATCCCATCTCATGGTTTTTGAAGAGGTACCGTGATGACGGTCAGCCGAAAAACAACTGCGTGCGCGTTCTATCTGTTCTTCGGCTATGCGATGATCGGCATGATGCTAACCGCGAGGCCGCTCTCTGCGCAGACGGTATCCGGTGCAGACGTCTATCAGCAGCGCTGCGCCCAATGCCACGAGAATGCAGCCGCCAACCGGGCGCCCTCGCGCGACACACTGCAGAGAATGACGGTGAGCCGCATTCTGCGGACTCTGGACTTTGGCTTGATGATGGGCGTGGCCTATCCGCTCAGGCGCGAGGAACGCGAGGCCGTGGCCAATTATCTGGGCACCAAGGGAAGCGAGCCAGGACCGCCGGCCAGCGCTTACTGCAGCGCTGGGCGGCATCCCTTGTCCGGCGAAGCAGCCGGAAACTGGAATGGCTGGAGCCCCTTGCCTGCCAATACGCGCTTTCAACCATCCGGCGGAATCACCAGGGCTCAAATTCCGCGGCTGAAATTGAAATGGGCATACGGATTCGCGGGCGATGTGACCGCCTTCGCCGCACCCACGGTTTTGGACGGCACGATTTTCGTGGGCAGCGCCGGCGGCGTGGTGCAGGCGCTGGAGGCAAAGACCGGCTGCCTGCATTGGACCTTTCAGGCGAACGGGCCGGTGCGCTCGGCGATTGTGGCCGTTGCGAACGGCTCGGACTATTCGCTTCTGTTCGGCGATCAGATCGGCTGGTTCTATTCGCTCGAGGCCAAAACAGGCCGGCTGATTTGGAAGAAGCGCGTAGACGAGCACGAAGGCACGCGGCTGACGGGCTCGCCTGCCGTTTATGAAGGCGTGGTATTTATCGGCGCGGCGTCCTGGGAAGAGACCCGCTCGATCGAGCCGCACTACTCTTGCTGCACGTTTCGCGGCAGCGTCACCGCGCTTCGGGTGGCGGATGGCTCGCCGGTTTGGAAGACGTACACGATTAACCCGCCAAAGAAGAGGGACGTCAACAAAGCGGGCGCGCAGCAGTGGGGACCTTCCGGCGCGCCGGTGTGGTCCGCTCCTACGCTCGATCCGAAGCGCGGCGCGATCTACGTGACCACAGGCGACAACTATTCTTCTCCTGCCACCGCGACCAGCGATGCCGTGATGGCGCTGGATATTGCTACGGGAAAGATACAATGGTTCGAGCAGACTACTCCGAACGACGCCTATACGAGCGCCTGCCGTAACCACGGCCCCAACTGCCCCGAAGAAGACGGCCCGGATTATGATTTTGGTTCCTCGGCGCTGTTGCTCCCCTTGCCCGGCGGCAAAGATATCCTCGTTGCGGGGCAAAAATCGGGCGTGGTGTATGGGCTCGATCCCGACCAGAAGGGCAAGATTCTCTGGCAGACGCGCGTGGGACAGGGCGGCAAGAACGGAGGCGTGCAATGGGGTATGGCCAGCGATGGCCAGGCAGTCTTCGCAGCGGCTTCGGATTTGGTAGGCGTGCTGAACTCCGGGGGAGCGGTGGGTGGAGCTAAGTTCGATCCCGCGAAGGGAGGCGGCTTGACGGCGTTGCGGCCTGCCGATGGCGGAAAGATCTGGTTCGCGGCGCCGCCTCCATGCGATCCGCCGCGCCCCGGCTGCAGTCCCGCGCAGTCGCAGGCGGTCACGGCCATTCCCGGCGTGGTCTTTTCCGGTTCGGTCGACGGACACTTGCGCGCTTTTGCGGCCGAAGACGGCAAAGTCTTGTGGGACGTCGACACCGCAAAAAGCTACTCCACGGTAAACGCAGTCGAAGCCAAGGGAGGATCGCTCGACGGCGCGGGGCCAGTGGTCGCCAGCGGAATGCTGTTTGTAAATTCCGGCTATCCGCGCAACGGCGGAATGCCGGGAAATGTGTTGCTCGCCTTCGCGCCGGAAGAGTGAAAACGGTTTCCGCCCCCTGTCAGTCTGCAGCGAGATATCCGCACCTTTTTTCGGGGAGTTCGTCAGAAAGCCGCAGGATGTATACTCTACGAAGACGGCGATGAGCCGAACCGGGAAGGATGACTAAATCGGAGGGTGCCTACGTGAAGGTAACCAGCTTCTTGGCGATTGTTTTCCTTTTCTCAATGACGAGCGTCGTGATGGCGCATCACGGAACTACAGGGTACGACATGACCAACATGGTCACCCTTGAGAAGGCCACGATCACGGAGATCGAATGGACCAATCCCCATTGCCAGATTCGTTTCGACGTTACGAATAGTAAAGGCGAACTGGAACACTGGGACCTCGAGGCTCCTCCTCCGAGCATGCTGGCGCCGCGAGAATGGACCAGGAAGTCACTGCAAGCCGGCGATATCGTGAAGATCGAGTTTCATGGCGCCAAAAACGGCTCGCCTTTCGGAATCATACAAAGGGTGACATTCCCCAATGGCAAAATACTTCGGGCCTACCCGGACCGCTGAGAGCTTGGCGTTTCTGTCTGCGCCGCCCCCCGGAGCAAGGATTCGAAGACTGAGTGAAGGAGTTGACATGCGAAATCTCCTCCTGCATTCCGCCGCTGTGCTCCTGGGAGCGGTCGCCTTATCCGCGGGGTCGGGAGCTCAAACGAAACCGCCGGCAAACTCCAACGCCGGGGCTCAGGGGCAGGTCCCCGATTTGTCCGGAGACTGGGGGAATCCCGTCGGCGCAGGGGGCGGAGGCTTCGTCATTTCCGACCCGGGCGACAGAAAGGCGGGAACGCCGCAAGACGATACGCCATATCAGCCTTGGGCGCTGGCCAAGCTAAATTCCGAAAGACCCGAAAACGGACCCCACGGGACTTTCGAGAATACGACGGACCCGCGCTTAAAGTACTGCGATCCGGTGGGTGTCCCACGGATTTACCTGGTTCCCACGCAATTCCGGTTTGTTCAGACTCCCGATATTGTGTACATACTCTATCAAT
>QHYQ01000365.1 GCA_003224175.1 Acidobacteriota bacterium | reverse complement strand
GTTAGGGGGTCAGAGCATCAGCTCCGACAAAAGAACCAACCGCTGCGATGAGGGGCAAGGGCGTGCGGAAAGGATGAGATTTCGGCACAGCTAGAAGCGATAAAACGTGCCGAGCCAAATCAGTTATTTGGGAGAGCGCCCGCCACAACCATTTTGGCAAGCACGTCGAAAAACTGATGTACTCTCGGTTAGGTACCTCGCTTTTTCGCAGCAGGCTTGGCCACTGCTGGCTTGGCCTTCAGCTCCACCAGGATCAACTCTTCAGGTTTGTCGGCCAGGTTCTCAGGCAAATGTGTTTCTCCAGAAGCCCACTGCGCTTGCCCGGCCTTGGAGTCCCGCACCTCCGACTTTCCGTCCGGGAAGGTGAATTTCCCGTGGCTGTCGGTCAGGAAGATCGCCACGGCTGCGGGATGTGAGTGCATCACCGACTTCTCGTGAGGACCATAGGTGATGCGGAGCACCCGCACCTGAGCATTCTCGAACTCCACCTTGTAATGCTTGGGGTCTACTTTGACGGGGTCCTGAGCCTTGCCGGCTGAGACGGCAAGGCACACCACACTCGCCAGGAACAATACTCTACGCATGGTAGCCTCCTTCTGCTTTCAAAATGTGTCGGGACCGTGAAACTAGTGGGATGCAACCTACTCCCGGGCTAGCCTAGTGTCAAGCGTCACCAAATCCAGCCTGCACCTCAAACCGCGTAGTGTCTTCTTTTCGGTAGACCAACGCTTTGCCCAAAGGGTATCCGCAACCAGGCCCGCAAGTCTCTGATTTCACGCGTACAGCGTGTTTATTTCAGGGCCTGCCGAAACCTCATGGTTCCGACACAGGGAGCAACTTGTCCGGTTAGCGCGTTATACGTCCAGGTGGCCCCGTTAGTTGCGAAGGTGTTCGATTCGTCTGAGCATGTGCCATCGAGCCAGAAATAGGAAGAGCACCACCAGCAATGCCATGCTAAAAGCCGATGAGAAATCTTCAATAACGAAGAGAATCACGAAGCTCCCTATTCTTTTTTCGTCAAGCAATCGGTCGCAGACATCGTAGAGGCTCATCGAAGCGAATATTCCCCAGCCGAGAAAAGTGAAGCTAATCCACTGTTTCAGGCTAGCGGATGACGCTTGTAGCAACTGGGGGTAAGAGGGGCTGTTTGCCTGACGGGAGAGTCTAAAAGGCGGTGCCCCGTGCCAGACTCTTATTAGCTTTATACTCGCCACGACGCAGACGACGAGCAGGAAGAGCACGTAAGTCTTAAAGCTGGTCGAAGGGTCCCGAAAAATGTGCCTCGGGTCCCACGTTGTCGATTCTTGTAGCACCTGTACCTCCGCGTGCCGCTTATGCTCTCCGGCCTCGCTTCTGATAACCGCATATTTTGGTCTGAGTGATTAGACACCAGGAGAGCCTAATTTGCTCCTCACATCCGGATAGCTATTGAGAACAAGTGCTTTCGGAACACCTAGAGTTGAGAAATGCAGGGGAGAAAACGAATGGGTTGCAGAGCCAGGGGCGCGAGGTTTTTCGCACAGCACAGCACAGCACTACTTTGACTCTGCAGGTGATTGAGCGGGGCTGTTTGGCCTGAAGAATACCCTTGCCTTGAGCAGCCGACCATCACAAAGGTCTAGAAAGACACGCTCGTACCCTTTTGGTACGACATCTATTTCTATTTCGAGCATCAAGTCTTTTTGATTAGGAATCTTTTGAAGCTGTCGATCAATCGCTTCCAAGATCGCATAATAGAGCGCCTGTGATTTCTTAATCTCCGTATGAGCTCGTACGAATCTTTTGAGCCTTGTGTTTTTTTCGAAGTGCGACGAAGCTCTGCTACCGAGAAACTCTAACAGTCTGGTCAAGAAGGATCGTGCGTGAGCGAAAATATCCCAAAAACAGGCCTCGACTGCGAAAGGATCTGAGCAGTCCGTTATCATGTCGCGCCTACCGAACGGTGGCATTCCGGCAAATGGAGTGACATGTACACCGATGCTGTGCCCCTGGTAGTCGGCGTGTTCGGGCAAATCCTGAGGCTTCAAGCCGAGTCGATTTGCATGAAGCTGTCGTAAAACGCCGGGTGTGAACTTCCTTTTCAAGGCGTCGTTGTCAGATTCAATCCATTCGCGAATTCTGTGGCGTTGGCTCTGGAATTCGCGAATTAGCAGTTCTATCTCCATGACATCCCGCATGGATTCGAACACAGTTACGTGCTCCCCTGCGAGAGCTCCGTCAACGGCCAATATGAAATCGTGCAATGCCCTCACTGCCAGCCCGCTTACCGCACCAGTCTTGTCGGCCGCGAGACAAATGACTGCCAAAGTGTTTAGTTCGCGCAGGAAATCTTCAAGACCCTCAAGCCGAATATTAATCGAGGATCGTTGCTTTAGCTCCATACGATTTCGTTCTGTCCGGTCCAATGCCGTCCCGATAATGAGCAGCCTCGCGGGGGCTTGCTCCTGTGCTTTCTTTTTGTCCGGTTCTTCTAAGCTGAACTCAAGCTCCCAATCACCAGTCTTTGTGTAATGTCTAGGTCTTCCGGTGAGAACAATAGGTAACTTCGAACCATTCTGAGCTTCTTGGTTCATGCAGAGAACTCCAGGGAGCTCGGCCGCGTTGGGGGCTAGGATTCTAGCAGTAAGAACGGATATCTGCTCAGCTCGCAAGAGGCTCAGCCGGGCGTGCCAAGAATCCAGTCCGCCGAGCCCTCGTAAGCGACCGGTAGGCCAGCATCGCCCTTGTACAGCGATGGAGTTTCAAAAGCACATGGTTTTAAAACCCTGGGCCTCGGTCTTCTGAAAGCCCGTTTTTCGTCCGCGCGCGGATTGCTTCCGAGTCACCGTCACTCGTCCGCAATCGGCGGCAAGCGCAACGAAACGTTGCGAACTTCCCACAGCGGACGCGTTGGATGCTCGCCACTCCGTCGGAGATCTTGCCATCGACAGGATGCTAAAACGCAAGGCTGTGATCACGATTCAGAGTATAATCCCGCTGCCGCTGCGGAAACATGAATGAGAGTCGCTGGAGTTTTGCGCTTCATATGGCTGTGACCTGGCGACGGGTACTTATGATACGGATCAGTGGAGACGGAAATAGCGCATTTTGGTTTCGCGGCTGGGGGGACAAAATGGCACTAACGCTGCGCCTTAAATAGGCACCGGCAGAGAGGTGGCTGTTACTACGAGCACGCTATGGTTTTTTATTGGTTAGGATTGGTGAGCAGCCTTATCTGATACGCGGATGCAACACAGGAAGCGGGATTTTCGCGGTGCCGGGAGCGCTTGCCGGTTTCTTGGGCCCGTATGCACCACTGGCCTTTCTTACATACGCCAAACCCATCGATGAGGGTGAGGGTTGTCGTCACCGATCCTCGGCACTATGGATAGTGAGTGTCTGCTGATAGAGGAGTTGTTGATGAGCCTCAATGCTCCGATTCAAAAACACCAAGGAGCGCTATAAAATCCAGCTTTCATCTATATGGACACAGCTGAAAAGGTATTCCCGCGCCGCCTCCGGCTATTCATGTGCCATTCTTCGGCTGACAAATCCGCCGTGCGTGAGTTCTATTGCAGGCTGCGAAGCGACGACTTCGATCCGTGGCTCGATGAGAAGAACCTATTGCCAGGCGAGGACTGGGAGCGCGAGATTAGGAAGGCAGTGCGGTCCGCTGACGTTGTTTTGGCTTGTCTTTCACGTGCCTCTGTTACGAGCGAAGGATATGTGCACAAGGAAATCAAGATCGCGTTGGACGTGGCGGAGGAAAAGCCCGAGGGAACTATTTTTCTTATACCCGTAAGATTCGAGCCTTGCAACGTCCCTGAGCGGCTGCGCCAATGGCATTGGGTTGATCTCTTCGAGGAGAGAGGCTACGAAAAGCTCGTGCGTGCTTTGCAATCACGCGCGAGCGCTCTCGGTGTAGCTATTCCTCCTACATTGCCCGCGCATCTTTTCTACGCTCCTTCCGCTTCCTCAATTCTGATTACCCCTGACAGAAGAGATATATATTGCGCCGACGAAATACACGGAAAAATCGTCGTGATTGAAAACATGCCCGACGGGGGTGGTGGGTTGAAGACCAAGGACATTTTAGACTTAAACAGATCTGGCTCCGCTGCGCACCCGCAGAGATTGGCCCTTAACCCCGATACGAACGTCCTCTATGTGACAGATCCGCTATTGGATGAAATCATCGTAAT
>QHYQ01000364.1 GCA_003224175.1 Acidobacteriota bacterium | reverse complement strand
CGAGTTGCGACATCTCAGATGAAGTCACTCAAAAGCGCAAACGGAAGCAGGCTGATCTCATGACGTTTCTACAAAGGTTGTAGTCCACGACGGGGAAAATATGTGAGGCTCTCAAACCGGGATCCACCCCAAAAGAGCAACGATCCTTCGTTGCGTAACATATTTTTCGGGAACACATACTACCAAAATGTATCGCTGACATTGACGTGCCCGAGGTAGGTGGACAAGACCGGCAGAAGCCGCTCGGCATCTTGGCCTGCGCGATACCACTGCAAGAGCGTCATCCCAGCAAATCGATGACGTAAATCGTGGAGACGTGGTCCGTGACTCGCTGCGGGGTCACGTAGACCGATCTGCCGCGAGACCGCGTGGAACGTTTTGCGAATGTCGCCAATATCCAGACGATTCCCGCGATCGGTGACGAAGAGGTACGCTGACACGGACCGACCTGCCCAATGCTGTTGACGCCGTGCGAGGTACTCAGCGAGCACCTGACAGGTGGACGCGTGGATTGGGACGAGGCGAGACTTGCCGAATTTGGCGCCTCGAATCGTCAACACACCCGTCCCGAGGTCCACATCCGAAAGCTGGAGGTTGCGGGCTTCTCCCAGCCGTACCCCCGACACGCTGAGTAAGCCGAACAGACAGTAATACGTCCAGGGCCGCAGCTTCGCCCATCCGGACCAGGCGAGCGTTGCGCGCAGCAACCGCCGGATTTCCTTGGCCGAGTACAGGTACGGTCGTGCGCGTCGCGCCCGATGCGGTAGCAGCGTGTCCGGCGGGACCTCGGTGCGGGGATCGATCGCACTGCGATACCGCGCAAAGCCACGGACGAAACTCAAGTGGCGCGCCCACGTCGCCGGCTGCACCGTGGCGGGTTGTTGTGCCCAGGCGAGCGCGAGCTGAGCGGTGATGAACGAGGCGCGGTGCCGTTCTAGAAACGTGACGAAGCCCGGCAAGGCGGCCCCCGCGTCGCGCAACTTGAATCCCAGGCTGCGCCGCAACGCCAGGTAGTCGTGCAGCGCCGTGCGCAGGCTCGTCATTGCAGACCTCCTGGCCACGGCAAGGCGAGCGAGCGTAACGCGGCGAGGTCCACTTTGGCGTAGATCGTAGTGGTCTGTGGCCGGCGATGCCGCAACACGTCGCCGATTTCCCGGAGCGAGGCACCGTGACGCAGCATCTGGGTCGCCAAGGCATGACGAAATTGGTGAGCACCGTTCGTGGGTGCCTGAACACCCGCATCCTGAAGGGCCCGCCGGACGATCGCGCTGATGGCCGCTGAACCTTGCAAGCCGCGGCGAGGCGCGCTCGCCCGCAAAAACACGCGACGGCTGGGACTGGGAGGTCGCCCATCCCGAAGGTAGGCGACGATCGCCTCGCCGACGCGGAGGGGTAACGGCAGTACGGCCCAGTGTCCGCCTTTGCCTCGGACGCGCAGCTGTCCAATGTTCCAGTCCAGATCCTCGAGCTCAAGCCCGGCCACTTCACCCGCCCGCAGACCGAGGTCTGCGAGCAACACCACGACCGCGTAGTCGCGCCGCTCGGTCGGGGTGCGCCGAGGCATCGAGGCCAGCAACTGGCGTACGGCATCCGGCGGAATAGCGCGTGGGGTCGCCGCCATCGACCAGCTCGCCACCACCGGCACTGCGGCGGCCAAATCGAGCACGACGTCACCGCGATAGCGTACGTACTGGAGGAAGGACCGGAGCGCGGTGGTCAGCTGCTTCGCCTGGGGGACACTCAGACGCGGAATCTCGCGCTGGACAAATCCCACGACATCGTCGGCACAAAGCCCCGACAATCTGACGCGCCCGCTGCCGAACCGCTGCGTGAGGAACGGGCGGATGACTCGCAGGTAATTGCCCACGGTCCCATCGCTCACAGCGCGCGCCTGTCGCAAGTAGGTCTCAAACGCTTGAACTTCTTGCTCGACCGGGGTGAGCCAACGTGGAGCGCTCTTCCTTGGCGGGATCACACCCTGATCGCGCAGAAATGCCATGAACTGGTCCAGCACGGTCCTGTCGGCGCGGCGCACCGGCCGCCCACGAGCCCGAGCTTTCAGGTATGCGCGGGGATGCTCGGATGCGATCTGGCACGCAGTGATGCGGTGATCCCCGAGCCATCGACTCAAGCCAGCGCTCAAGAGGATGCGCTTGTAACGAGACGATCGCGCGTAACCCTGCTCTCGTGCCCATTGTGCAAACCTACCAATGTCCGCCGCCAATGGCCCCTCCAACGGCCGGGAGAGGGATAGGTCATCCGTGATGTGACACTTCATAGTGGCTCCTTTCGTTCGATCAGAACTGAGGGAACCAACTATGCCGAGTCAGTGTGGGAATTCAGGTCGGAAATTAGGGGTGAACCGTAGCTACCCGGTAATAGTCAGGGGCTCGGAATAGTGGCGGAGAGGGTGGGATTCGAACCCACGAGCCCGCTTTTGGCAGGCTACCCGCTTTCGAGGCGGGCTCTTTCAACCGCTCAGACACCTCTCCCGAGAGGAAGTTTAGCGGAGGCTCACTCTTTCGGCAATCCGCCCCCCGCTATCTTCGTGCGGCAAAAAAGCTCTGCATCGCCTGCGCGCATTCTTCGCGCAGCACGCCTTGGAGAACTTCGACGCGGTGGTTGAGCGCGGGATGGCTGAAGATCTCAAAGCACGTATGCACGGCGCCGCCCTTGGGATCGTCGCAACCGTAGATGAGCCGGGCGATTCGTGCCTGGATCATCGCTCCAGCACACATTGCGCACGGTTCGACGGTGACGTAAACAGCTGCACCATTTAGGCGGTAATTTCCAAGGCTCTTGGCAGCCGCGCGCAAGGCCACCATCTCTGCATGCGCGCTTGGATCGCAAGCAGAAATGGTGCAGTTTCCGGCACGCGCCAAGAGCCGATCCCCGAGCACGACGACACACCCAACGGGCACCTCGCCTTTTTGCCCCGAGCCTCGCGCCTCAGCGAGAGCCAGCCGCATGTATGCGAGGTGATCCATCGGGCGCCGGCAATATCACTCGACTTTGGGAACAGCAGGTAGAAGGTATTCGACCACGGTGACGTCCCGAAGACGATTACCATGGCGCGCGTGCTGTTCGTGAATGCCAACCACGCGCCACCCCGTAATTTTGCATAGCCGCAAACTCTCTTCGTTATCAGAAAGAACTCGGCCGATGAGTTTGCGGTATCCAAGTTTGGCGGCCTCGGTCTGGGCCACGAGCAGCAACTGACGCCCAATGCCATAGCTCCGAAAAGAGCGTCGCACAAATACTTTAACTTCGCCGATTTCGCCGCCATGAACTCTTTCCTCATGGGACTCAACCGAGACGAGGCCGCAAACATAGTTGCGCAGTTCCGCGACGAACAACGGACGCCGCGAATCCTCCTCTGCCATGGCAATCAGGCGCTTCTGCTCCTCGATGGAACGCAAGGAGCTGTCGAATGTGGCGAACCCCTCTTCCACGGCGTCGTTGAAGATGTCACGGAGAGCCGGCGCGTCGTCGCCACGCGCGGGCCGGATATTCAGATGAGGGCGCTGTTCGGCGGTAGCCATCGCACGATTTTAGCATCGGGAGTGGGCAAATGGAGATTCGAGCAGCGAAGAGCTTGCGCGCTGTGGTCCGCACTCGCCGCGTTAGAGTTGGACTAGATGATGCCGGGCCGTAGGCTCCAAAAGCCGCTTCGCCTTGACAAAGCAGCACCGGGGCCACAGACTAAATACCCATGATAGAGATACTTCGCCGGATGTTTATGGTGGATTTCTGGAAGGGCTTGCTGCTCACCTTCCGCTCCCAGAACCCAAAGTACATCTATACCGAGCAATATCCGCTGGAGAGGCCCATGGTTGCGGAGCGCTATCGCGGCGCGCCACGCCTCAATATCAATCCGGAAACGGGCGAAACGCTGTGCATCGCGTGCAACCTCTGTGCACTGGCCTGCCCCGAAAATCTGATTGTAGTTGGCTGGCAGCGCGACTATGCTACGCGGCGCATAGTCCTGACCACATTTACCTACGACACCTCGCGCTGCATGTTTTGCGGACTCTGCGAGGATGCTTGTCCCACCGATTGTTTGGAGCTGACCCAGGATTTCGAGATGGCCACCTATACCCGCGAAGGAGCGATTTGGGACCGCCACCGGCTGGAGGAGGGACCCACGCCAGCGAGATACGTCCGTTGACGT
>QHYQ01000363.1 GCA_003224175.1 Acidobacteriota bacterium | reverse complement strand
GCAGTTGCAAGCCAGAGTTTCAATCGCCTCTTTTGGAATAGCGTTACCGGCTGCCTGTACGACGTAGTAGGCGATGGGCCAGCGGATCCCTCGATCCGTCCGAACCAGATCCTTGCTGTTAGCCTGGCCCACAGCATGTTGGCTTCCGACCGGGCGAGGAGGGTGGTGGAAAAGGTTCAAGAGCATCTGCTTACCCCGTATGGTCTGCGTACTTTGGCGCCAAGCGATCCGCAGTACCACGGTCAATACACCGGCGGTCCCGCCGAGCGTGACTGCGCTTATCACCAGGGAACTGTGTGGCCCTGGCTTATGGGACCATTCATTACCGCTTACGTGAAGGTGAACGGCGGCAACGAGGCCGCCCGGCGCCAAGCTGCCGAGTGGCTCGCCCCACTTGAGGATCACCTCACGGATGGTGGCCTGGGGCACATCTCCGAGATTTTCTGCGGCCACGCACCGCAGGGGCCTTGTGGCTGCGTCGCGCAGGCCTGGAGCGTGGCAGAGATATTGCGAACACTAGTGGAAGATGTACGCGGTCTCCGGCCGATGCCACAGCCCCATGCGGTACCCAGGCAGAACCGAAAGAGTCGAGCAGCGCGGGCAATTCTTATGCAGCCGATGCCACCGAGGAGCAGGAGCGAACCCTAGCTAGGGCCTGTCACTGGCCTTTCGCATTCGCCATGATGCGTGCACTCGTCATTTTGTGAGCAATGGCTTGAATGGCGGTGATAGCGACGACGTTGGCTACGTCATCGGCGGAACATCCGCGCGAGAGATCGTTTGCGGGTTTACTCAAGCCTTGCAGAATCGGGCCGAGTGCGACCGCACCGCCAAGCCGTTCCACCAACTTATAACCGATGTTGCCCGCGTCAAGGTTGGGGAAGATCAACACGTTCGCGCGGCCCGCCACCGGGGAGCCGGGAGCTTTGTGATTGCCGACTGCTGCGACTAGCGCGGCATCCGCCTGCAGCCCGCGTGGCGGAACCATCATGAGGAAAAAGCTGGAGACGAGTTTGTTGCCCGGAGCGAGACCGATAGCACGCAGCGCCGCGCGAATCGTTTCGGCCGTCGAGTTCGTGGCGCCGCCCACCGATCCGTCGGCATCGCCAACTGCCACGCGCAGTGCGGCGAAAAAAAGCGGCTTACGGACGATCTGCTGCGCTTCTTCGAAGGTCGTGCCTTTGGAGCGGCGGTGCTCGAAATAGACGCGAGCGTAAGAGTCGAGTTGAGGACTGCCCGCGACATCAATGACCTCGACATCGTCAAGTTTGACGACGAGCCGCTCTGCAGATGCGCGAATGAGGTCGACACGACCGAGCAGCGTCAGTTTAGCATAGCCCTCGGTTGCAACTCGCGCCGCCGCCTTGATGACGCGATCATCTTCGCCCTCCGGGAGCACAATCCTTTGCAGATGCGTCCGGGCGCGTTCTTTGAGGGTTTCGAGCAGTGGCATGGGTCCAACAACTTACCACAAAATGCAAGAGTGTAGCCCGAGGAGGTCGCTGGGCTTCCCGCCGAGAAGCATCCTTTTCTGACTCCGAGGTGGGCTACAACTGCCCGGAAATCGCAATCGATGGCCGAGAATTGTCACGATGGCGCACGTAAATGCGAAAGCGGCAATAACGTCACAGCAGCAGATTTGCGGACCTGCTAAACAACAGCTCGATCATCCGCGAGTGCAAGAAGAGAGGTAATCTCCCTCTCGGGCAGGCTATCTACGATCTTGACTCGGGCCAGGTACTCCGGCTGGAGTAATCTGCTGCAGAACTCATCGCATCGCCGAGCCCATAGCAGCACGTTTCGCATCTTGAGGGTCGCGCCGCAGCATGAGCGCATGCTTGACAAACTGTTCAACAAATCATAATTTGGGCGCGCTGCAACCCGCGCCGACGGCCCGAAACGGCCGCACCCCATCCCAAACGAGGAGGTTATGACGACGAAGGGAATGACTTTGAGTCGTCAGCTGCTGGACGAAGAACAGCATCACGGCTTGAATCCGGGCCTCTCCGCTCTGCTGTTGCAGTTGGGCTTCGCGGCCAAGATTCTAGCGCGCGAGTTTACCCGTGCTGCCCTGGTGGGGAAATTGGGACTGATCGGAGAAAGAAACGCCAGCGGCGACATTCAGAAAAAGCTCGATGTCTTCGCCAATGAAGCCGTCGTAAGCCTAATTGGTGAGACGGGACTGGTTGCGGCGATCGTCTCGGAAGAAATGGATGGAGTAAAAGAGATCACATCTTCCAGCAGTGCCGAATACGTGCTTTGTATTGATCCGCTTGATGGCTCTTCGAATACTGACATCAACGGCGCGCTAGGGACAATCTTCGGGATCTATGAGAAGAAGAGCGGAACGGAGATTAGCGAACAGACGCTGCGCAAAGGTTCAGAGCAGATTGCCGCCGGTTATGTGATGTATGGCACGAGCACGATGTTGGTCTATACGTCAGGCCATGGTGTTCAGGGGTTCACACTCGACCGAGACTTGGGCGAATTTCTTTTGTCGCACGAAAGCATTCGTTGTCCCGCGCGTGGACACCATTACAGCGCCAACGTCGGCCGGTTCTATGAATGGACCGCCGAACTGAGAAACTACATCCAGTACTTGACGACTCATGATCCCGAAACGAAGAGGCCGTATTCGCTGCGTTGTACGGGAGCACTTGTTGCCGATCTGCATCGCTGCCTAATGGAGGGTGGCATCTATTTCTATCCGGCCGATGCACAACACCAGAACGGGAAGTTACGTCTGGTTTATGAATGCGCGCCCGTGGCATTTGTGGTTGAACAGGCAGGCGGATGCGCTAGCACGGGGGAGCAGCGCATCCTGGATCTCAAGCCGGAGTCGATCCATCAGCAGGTCCCGTTCGCGGTCGGAAGCGCGGCCGATGTTGCGCTGTACGAGCACTTTCTGGGAAGTGCAGCCGCCGCCAGAGCGGCACGCTGATTGTGCTGGAAGCACTCTACCAGTTCCAAAGCTTCGCCGAGGATGCGTCCCCAGACCGCTTGTGGAGGTTAGGGGCAAGGCAAACCCGGCCAGCGCACGAGGTCAATCACGAATTGCGTGTCATTAATTGCTATGGGTACTCCACCGACACCTTAGGCATATGGCGCCGGTGCGAGCTTCTCCCTGGCAGCCGTCATCACGCCCACAAGTTCGTTCACCTGTTCCCGAGTGATTTTGGTGGTCAGCGACAGCCGCAGCCGGGATGTGCCCGGACTGACGGTAGGAGGCCGGATGGCGCGTACGGCAAAGCCGTTCCTTCTCAGCTCAGCCGCAAAATACAGTGCAACCTCGTTATCGCCAAGCATCACAGGAATGATTTGAGAGGAACTGGTTCCGGTATTGAAACCGGCTTCCCGCAACAGAGCACGCAAAGATTCAGCAACCTCCGTGAGGCTGCATCTCTCCAAATCCGCGCTAGCGGCGATTCGCAATGCGGCACTGATCTGATAGGCGAAATAAGGAGGCATGGCGGTGCTGAAGATAAACGTGCGAGCGCGGTTGATCAAGAATTGCTTTACTGTAGAACCTGAGCACACGAAGGCACCCATGCTGGCCAACGCCTTGCCGCAGGTGTGGACGAGAGCCAGCACATTGTCGACAATTCCGGCCTCTGCCGCCAGGCCGCGTCCCTGTGGGCCATGAACTCCAGTAGCGTGCGCTTCATCGACGATCAGCTCTGCACCATATTTACCGCCGAGCAGCAGAAGCTCTCCCAGCGGTGCGCGATCGCCATCCATACTGAAGACGCTTTCCGTCACAATCATCTTGCAACCGGGCTCGTTGTCCCGGAGCGCGAGCGCATCTTCGAGCTCATTGAGATCTCGGTGACGATAAATAACTTTCCGCGCGCCCGACAGGCGTATGCCGTCGATGATACTGGCGTGATTGAGGCTGTCGGAAAAAACCCAATCGGCCGGCCCCAGCAGTGAGCTTAACAAACCGATATTAGCGGCGTAGCCCGAGCTAAAGTAGATAGCGTGGCTTGTGCCTGCAAATTCTGCGAACTCTTCCTCCACCTGTTCCCAATCGCGAGAATTGCCGGACAACAGTCGCGATCCGGTAGAGCCCATCTGGCAGTTGGGCTGTAGAGCCGCGAGGAACGCAGCCTTCAAGCGAGGGTCGGTCGCCAAGCCCAGATAGTCATTCGAGCTGAGATTGACGCCGCTATGGCATTCCAGCGTGCGCAGTTGGGCGCGCATTTGAAGATCAGAGAGCTCACCTTGCATTCGCGCAAGGAGGGAGGAACCTTCACGCCCGTCCACGCGTCATCGCCTTCATGCCTAAGTCTCCGAACAGCTGTGCGTCTCGGTGCGGAGCCGGATTGGGGGTGGTGAGAAGTTTTTCGCCAAAGAAGATGGAATTTGCGCCAGCGAAAAAGCAGAGCAGCATCGCCTCGCGCGTCATCTGGGTGCGCCCTGCGGCCAGGCGGATCATCGCAGTGGGCATCAAAATGCGTGCGGTTGCAACGCTTCGCACTAGGATGAGCGGATCGAGCGGCTCGCGATCACCAAGAGGAGTGCCATCAGCTCGCACCAGCATATTGATGGGCACGCTTTCCGGGTAAGGACGCAGATTGGCCAGTTGCTCCAGTAATCCTATCCGGTCCTCGTCGGATTCGCCCATTCCCAAAATGCCGCCGCAACACAATGTGATTCCTGCTTTGCGAACTGCAGAGATGGTTCGAAGCCGCTCCTCGTATGTTCGCGTGCTGATGATCTCGCTGTAGAACTCAGGGGATGTGTCGAGGTTGTGGTTATAGGCGGTGAGACCAGCTTCTTTAAGCCGAAGCGCCTGTTCTTCACTGAGCATGCCCAAAGTGCAGCAGACTTCCAGGTTCAACATCACGACACGACGGACGATCTCCAGCACGGAATCAAACTCCTTACCGTGCGGCACGTCCCGCCATGCGGCTCCCATGCAGAACCGGGTCGCGCCATCCTCTTTGGCTCTGCGTGCGGCAAGAAGAACTTCCTCCGGGTCCATCAACGGTTGTCGTTGCACTCCCGTGTTGTAATGCGCGCTCTGCGGGCAGTAGGCGCAGTCCTCCGGGCATCCACCCGTCTTAATCGAAAGCAGACGGCACATCTGTACCACACATGGATCGTGGTGCTCGCGATGGATAGTCTGCGCTCTAAACAGCAGGTCGGGAAAGGGCAAGAGATAGGTGGAGCGGATTT
>QHYQ01000131.1 GCA_003224175.1 Acidobacteriota bacterium | reverse complement strand
CCTGAGCGGCTCTGCGCAAGCCGGCCTCCGGCGCGATCGAGAATAATCGTAGACTATGGAATTGGAAGCGATCGACAAAACGTGGGAGCTTGGTTTGTCGATGCAGCGGAGTTTTCCGATACGCCACCTCGAAATCGCACCAGCCACGGTACTCGCGCCGATGGCCGGCGTCACGGATACGATCTTTCGGCGCATGATCCGGAACCTCGGCGGCTGCGGGCTGATCATGACGGAATTCACGAGCGCCGAAGGCGTGACCCGCCAGGCGGAGCGGACGCTCGGCTATCTTTACTTCGAGCCTGACGAGCACCCCATCACAGCACAGCTCTTTGGTGCGACTCCTCGGGTGATGGCCGACGCCGGGAGGCTGGTGGAGGACCTCGGATTCGACATTGTGGACATCAATCTGGGATGTCCGGCGAAAAAAGTGGTTAAGTGCGGCGGATCGGGGCTCTTACGCGACCTTCACGCGCTCGACGAGCTGCTGAGCGCGGTTCGCAGCGCGGTGCGCATTCCGCTTACGATCAAGACCCGGGCGGGCTGGGACGAGAAGAGCATCGTCGCCGTTGAAGTTGCCCGCATGGCAGAAGGAGCCGGCGTGGAGGCCATTGCGGTACATCCCCGAACGCGTGCGCAAGGCTATAACGGATCCGCGGATTGGGACCTGATTCGCGCAGTCAAGCAAGCCGTGGGGATACCGGTAATCGGCAATGGTGACATTCGGACCCCAGAAGACGCCTTGCGCATGATGCACGAGACCGGGTGTGACGCCGTAATGATCGGGCGCGGAGCCAGCACGAATCCATGGATCTTCCGCCAGATCGAGCAGTTTGTTGCTACGGGGCGCTATGAGGAGCCTTCGGATGGCGACCGTTACGATCTGCTGTCGCGCTATTTCCGCCATCTGCGCGATGCGGGGTGGCCCGACGCGATTGGGAAAATGAAGCAGTTCGCCTGTTGGTTTACGCATGGCGTCCGGAACGGCGCGGAGCTGCGGCGGCAGGTAACGACGGCGCGTGCCGCGGGGGAGATTCTGGAGCGCGTGGACGCTTTCTTTGCCACTGCACTTGCAATGAGCGAGGGGCGTAAGTAAGCGGCTCGATCTCTTCCCGCCGGAAGCGCACTGGCGCTTCTTTTCAAAGATCCAGTTAGGCACCACTTACGAGTTGTTTGTAGGCTTCGCGTTTCGTCAAGCCACGCTCGCGGGCGGTAAGCTTCAGGGCCGATTTGCGATCGATCTGCCGCTCACGCATGATCTGTTCCACGCGCTCGCGCAGGGGGACTGCGGCACATGACACATGAGTTTTTGCGTCGCCGGGCGAGGGCGGCCCGATGAGAATGGTGATCTCGCCGCGAACCGGCTGCTGTTGCACGCGCACGAGCAAATCGGCCAGATCAGCGCGCAGGAATTCCTCGTGGATTTTGGTCATTTCGCGGGCTAGAACCACCTGGCGGCGGCCCAGGCACGCCAATGCGTCTGAAAGGGTATCCGCGAGACGATGGGGCGCTTCGTAGAGAACTATCGTGCGGGTCTCCTTAGCGAGGTTCTTGAGTACCTTGCGGCGCGCGGTTGGGCGGGAGGGGAGGAAGCCTACAAACAAGAACTCCTCCGCGGGGAGCCCGGAGACTGCCAGCGCCGCGATCACGGCGGAAGGACCTGGAATTGGGATAACGGGAATTTGTCTTTCGAGGCAGAGCGAAACCAGGCGGTGGCCGGGATCAGAAATAACCGGCGTCCCTGCATCACTCACCAAAATGATCTGCGCGCCTTGTTCCAGGCGCTTCAGGAGTTTGTCAGCTCGGGAGGCTTCGTTGTGCTGACGGTAGCTGAGAGTCGGTTTGTGAATCCCATAATGATTCAGGAGCTTTGCCGTGTGCCGGGTGTCCTCGCAGGCGATCAGGTCCGCCTCGCCCAACAGACGTAGGGCTCGCACGGTAATATCTTCCAAGTTTCCTATAGGCGTGGCGACCAAATAGAGACGGCCCCTGTGATCTGCCGGCCTATCTGACTGTCGAGCCGGTGTGTCTGGCATGCGCTGGCCAGTCTAGCATGAGCGTGTCAGCCATCTTGGGAGGCAAGCGCCGGTGCAGGCGTTTCTATCGACGCGCCAAGGGTATGCGCAGGGTGTGAGGTGAACCTCCGTGGTAAGATAGTGATTTTACGGAGATAAACAGGCGTGCCCCTATACGAGTATGAGTGTGAGAAATGCGGCAAGCACGTTGAGAGAATCGAGAAAGTGGACGGGCCGCATTTGAGGAAATGCCCCAGCTGCGGAGGGCGCGTCGAGCGTCTAATGTCCCCGCCCGCCATTCAGTTTAAGGGCAGTGGCTGGTATGTGACCGACTACGCCCATTCCTCTGCCCAAGGCGCCGAAAAAACCGATGCCGGCGGCGCGGCCGAGAAATCCGAAACCAAATCCGAGCCTAAGACGGAGTCCAAAACGGAAACAGGAACGGCGCCCGAAGGCAAAGAAAAGAAGAAAGCAAGCAAGGAGAAGTAGTTCCCTGACCTTAGAGCCTAAGACCACGCAGATAGGTGCGAAAGTCCTCCCCGAATTCGCTGTTTTGCAGCGCGATCTCCACCGTAGCTTTCAAGAAACCGAGCTTATCGCCCGCGTCGTAGGATTTGCCCTCATAGGCCAACGCGTAGAGTCCGTGCTCTTGAGCCAGCAATCGTAATCCATCCGTAAGCTGAATTTCGCCTCCACTCCCGGGAGAGGTTCGCTCCAGGCAGTCGAAGACCTCCGGGGGAAGCACGTAGCGGCCCGTGACCGCCAGGTTTGAAGGAGCTTTTCCGGGGCGTGGCTTTTCAACCAGATTGCGTATCCGAAGTAACCGCTGGCCCCATTTGGACGGTTCGGCTGGCTGGGCGTCAATCACGCCGTACAGATGGGTGCGTTCGGCCGGCACTGGTTCAACGGCAATGGTGCCGATGCCGGTCTCCTCGTAAACTTCCGCGATCTGGCGTGTGGCGGGACAGGGGCCCGGGATAATTACGTCGCCGAGAAGAACGGCGAAGGGCTCATAGCCGACTAACTCCCGCGCGGTTAGCACGGCATGACCCAGTCCTAAGGGTTCTTTTTGCCGCGTATAGCTAAAATGGACCATGTTGCTGATGGAGCGGACCATTTCGACTTGCTCGGTCTTCCCCTTGTTTTCCAGAAATCTCTCTAGCTCGGGCGAATTGTCGAAATGATCTTCGATAGCGTTCTTGCCTCGCCCGGTAACAATAATGATGTTCTCGATTCCTGAAGCTAGGCACTCCTCCACCACATATTGAATCAGCGGCTTATCAACGACAGGAAGCATCTCTTTGGGTTGCGCTTTGGTGGC
This sequence comes from Acidobacteriota bacterium, assembly GCA_003224175.1. Classification (GTDB taxonomy): domain Bacteria; phylum Acidobacteriota; class Terriglobia; order Acidiferrales; family UBA7541; genus Palsa-189. Next base: position 10,401 of record QHYQ01000131.1, on the reverse strand, counting down.
CGGCAGAAATCGGGTGCCCAGACCAGCTGCTGGAAGGACGGCCTTGCGCACGCGGCGGTTCTTCGTTGTCATAATGAAATTCCGGAAGTTATTCCTGTATAGAAGAATTAGAGGTCAAAAGCCGCCGCTCGATAGGCCAGAACGACCGCACTCCTTCGATGAAGAGAGGAGCGCTTACGGACAGCGCCCGTGGCAGCCGGTGAGCCAAAACCGTATGCTACCATACGAAAGCACGAAGCAAGCGAGACCTTGTGACCACGCGCATCCTGGGCATTGAATCTTCCTGCGATGAAACTGCGGCAGCGGTTGTTGCCGACGGCAGGGAAATCCTGTCTAGCGTCGTCGCCTCGCAAGTCAGCGTGCACCGGAAGTACGGAGGAGTGGTGCCGGAACTGGCATCGCGCGAGCACCTGCGCAGTATCGTTCCAGTTGTACGCGAAGCCCTGGATCGTGCCGGGCTGACCTTCAACAACATTGACGCTGTCGGAGTCACGTATGGGCCGGGCCTAGTGGGGTCGTTGCTCGTAGGTTTGACCTACGGCAAAGTGTTGGCAAATGCTCTTGGCAAGTCGCTTATAGGGGTTAATCACCTCGAAGGCCACGTTCGGGCCGTATTTTTGGAGGCTTTTCGATCGGGGCAGAAGCCGTCGTTGCCGGCAGTTTGTCTCATCGTTTCCGGCGGGCACACTGTCTTGTACGAAGTTGCGGCGATGGGTTCGGCTGAGCCGCTGTCCGCGGCTCTTCTGCGATATCGGAAGATCGGACAGACACGCGATGATGCCGCAGGCGAAGCCTACGACAAGGTCGCAAAGCTCCTGGGGTTGGGATATCCCGGCGGGCCCGTCATTGATCGGTTAGTGGCCCTTGGTGCCGACGACAGACGCGCGCAGGCAGAACCCATCGATTTTTCGCCGACGAAGCTACGAGGGAATCCGTACGATTTCAGCTTCAGTGGCATCAAGACGGCTGTCCTCTATTATCTTCGGGCGCACCCGGAATTACAGCCGGAAATCGAGGAACGGCGGCGTGCCCTCAGTAAAGGCGAGCGCGCGGGCGACAATTTGCTTCCGCTATGCGGTCCGCAAACGTTAGGGCTGCTGGTCAGCTTTCAGAAAAGAGTTGTCGCCGAATTAATCAGGCGCACTCTCCAAGCGGCGGACGAGATTGCGGCGCAAAGCATCCTGGTTTCCGGAGGTGTGGCCGCAAATAGCGAATTGCGCCATTCATTCGAATGCCAAGCGGAGCGGAGCGGTGTCCCGGTGTTTTTCCCCAGCCGCGAGCTTTCTACTGATAATGCAGCAATGATTGCCGCAGCTGCTTATCCCAAACTGCTCTCTGGCCAGTTTGCCGGCTTGGATCTCAACGCCGAACCGGTCCTGCCGCTGGCTTGAGGGAAACCCGGGTGATCCGGAGGTTGTACGGATTCAAAATTGGCGAATATAGCGGGAAACAGACTAGCTTACCGGTGGACGTTCACAAACGGGTTGTGGCCGAGAATTCAGTCTGCGGCGTTGGCTTCGTCACCTGTGGGAGGCATACGCAAACGCGCCTTTGCCAGAGACTTGATCAGCATTGTTTCCATAGTTTCGGGAGTGGAGTTGCGTGCGGTGGCGAGCTCGGTAACCAGCAGGTATTTGGCGCGTTCGAGCATCTTCTTTTCCCGAAACGAGAGCGGCTTACTGTGGCTCAAGGCTACAAGGCTTTTCAGAACTGCGGCCACTTCGATGAGTGACCCGGTGCGCATGCGCTCAGAATTTTCCTTGAAGCGATGCTTCCAGTCGTGATGGGAATTGAATTTGCCCTTTTCGAGATAACCGAGAACCTTGCACGTATCGCCGTTTCGAATGACTGGACGAAGGCCGACTGCCGCTGCGTTCGAACGCGGAACCATGACTTTGAGGGAGTTGGAAGTGATTCGCAACATGTAGTAGGTTTCGGTTCGGCCATCTAGCATCCCGTAGCTAATTTGTTCAATTACACCCACGCCGTGATTTGGATACACTACCTTGTCGCCGATTTTGAATTCCATGGCAGGAGTTCCCCCTAAGGCAAAGCACGATGCACTCATTTTAGGCAATCATTGTATGTAGAGTCAATATATTTCGCGTAGAATCAGGGAGTTATGTCGAAATTGGTGTCCAGGATGGAACTCAAATTGCTTGCGCGGCAGCAACGACTCGGGGCGACTTTGAGGTTGAGGGAAGTTGGCCTTGGAGTCTGAGCCATGCTGATTTTGGCCCTGGACACCAGCTCCGCTTCGGGAAGCCTTGCCTTGCTGCGCGATGCCACAATTCTGGCGTGTCGAGTGAGCTCCGTCGGCGAACCCTACTCCGCGAGCCTCTTGCGAGAGACCAAGGAATTGCTGGATGGCGCTTGTATCTCTTTCGATCAGATTGACTTGTTTGCAGTCGATGCCGGTCCTGGTTCCTTTACGGGATTGCGGGTGGGTCTGACGACGGTGAAAGGCTGGGCCGAGGTATGGGGACGCCAAGTGGCGGCGGTGAGCGGACTAGAAGCGTTGGCCACCCAAGTTTCCCGAGCGGCCGGGCCAGGTTCATTGGTTGCTCCCGTAATGGACGCGCGCCGGGGCCAAATCTTCGGAGGGCTGTTCCGCTGGAGAAATGACGATTCTGGAGTGCTAGATCGCCTTGGAGACGAGGTCGTGACCAGCGCAGAGGAGTTCTTACAATCGCTGCGACCACAGTTGAAGGGAGCCTGCGGGTTGCTTATCGCATGCACCGAGCCGGAGGTAATCCGCTCTGCGATGGAGGGCCAGGATCTGGGTTGTTGCCGGATTGAGGTGGTATCTAACGTGCTCGCGCCGTTTATTGGCCAGCTCGGGTATGCCAAGGCGGTTCGCGGCGACGTGGTAGACGCATTGCATCTCGACGCAAACTACATCCGGCGGTCCGATGCCGAAATGAATTGGAAAGGCGGTTGAATTCCTGGTCTGAGCACACTGGCTTCTTGCGTACGATGATTCGTCTCTTCGATCCAAGTGATCTCGAAAGCGTCCAGAGGCTGCTATCGAGTATTCCCGAGGTTGTTCCATGGTCCGCCGATGATTTCCTGCTCGCCTCACAGAGGAATTTCTGCTTGCGGGTGGCAGAGGAAGAGGAGACTGTTTCCGGGCTGGTTGCTTTTCGAATCATAGGGGACGAGGCAGAGATTCTAAATCTAGCTGTCGACTCCCGCCAGCGGCGCCGGGGAATTGGCTCGCGCCTGATGGAGGAAATGATAGAGGCGTGCAAAGCCGCAGGAGTGAAGACGATTTTTCTGGAGGTTCGAGAATCCAATTGCGGCGCGCGAAATTTCTATTCGGGAATGGGATTTACGGAGGCCGGGCGGCGTGGGCGATATTATCGGCAGCCGGTTGAGGATGCGCTGGTGTTGACGCGTAGGGTTGAATAGGTACGGAAAAAGTCTTGTGACGTAAACGTGCGTGTGTTAGGTTTCGAATTATGTAAGACCTTCGCACACTCAGGAGGCGCACGATGTCCTTGCTCCGGGAAGTTCGCGAACAACTGCTGGCCGGCGACGCGGAATTCCGACACCTGGCTGAAGAGCATTCACGCTACGAAGCTCAGCTCGAGCAACTCACCAAAAGCCCCTACCTGAGTGCCGAAGACATCCTTCTAGAATCCGATTTGAAAAAGAAGAAGCTGCGCGTGAAAGACGAGATGGAACGGCTGATCGCGCAGCGCAGCAGGCCAGCCCACAACCATTAGTACGCGGGCCGCAGTGTTAATCTATCGTAGAATGAGAGAGCGTTATTGTGCGCGCGTAGCGCACAGGCTTATGGCAGGCAATGGTCAGAGACGGCTACAAGTTTGTTGTGCCAGTTCTTTGCGCGGGGGTCGTCGCGCTGGCTCTCGGCTGGAAGTTTACTGCCGGACTGCTGTTGTTATTTTGTGTTGGCGTAGCTTTCTTCTTCCGCGACCCCGAGCGACTGCCCCCTGTCGAAGGAGGAGTGGTCGTTTCACCGGCAGATGGCCGCATTATGGAGATAGCCGAGGAGGCTTTGGAGGGGCGTCCAGGGCGGCGAATCAGCATTTTTTTGTCCATCTGGGATGTCCACGTGAACCGGTCGCCGATGGCCGGACGCTTTCGAGAGGTGGAATATCGGCCCGGGCGCTTCTACAATGCCATGCGCTCTCGCGCATCCGTTGAGAACGAACAGAACATAATTCACCTGCAAACCGAGCGTGGAGAGATGGTTTTCAAGCAAATTGCCGGCGCTATCGCAAGGCGCGTGGTTTGCTGGAAGGCACCCGGCGACAGCGTAAAATTAGGGGAACGGATCGGGCTCATCCGGTTCGGTTCGCGTATGGATGTCTGGCTCCCGCAGAATACCGAAATTCTTACGCGTCCTGGCCAGCACGTGTCGGCTGGGGTCAGCGTGCTGGCGCGATGGCGATGAGAGAGCCGGACCAGCAAGAATTCGGATTTATCGAGCCGCGGAATCATCGGCTGAGACGCGGCGTTTATCTCCTGCCCAGCGCATTCACCATCGGCAATCTTCTGTGCGGGTTTTATGCCGTCCTGGCGACGGTGAAGGGCGGAATTGTTGACCTGGATGATGCGGCGCGCGCTATCGGTTTCGCCATTGTCTTTGATGCTTTCGACGGCTTTGTTGCGCGGGCCACGCATACCAACACGGAATTCGGCAAACAATTTGATTCCTTGGCGGATATGGTCAGCTTTGGGATTGCGCCTGCGATTCTGGCCTACACCTGGGGAGTGCGAACCATAGCACAAAGCGATATTCTCGAGGCGCGCCACATTTACGATCTGGCATGGCTGGTGAGCCTGGCCTTCGCACTCTGCTGTGGCTGGCGGCTGGCACGCTTCAACGTGCACGGGATGGCGCCGGCAAGCGGACTGCGCTATTTCGTGGGTATGCCCACGCCTGCAGCCGCGGGAATGATTGCCGCGGTGGTACACGCCTGGAAAATACCGATCGAGGATTGGCGCTGGTCCGCAGTCTGGCTGATGCTGGTTCTGCTGCTCGCGGGACTTATGGTGAGCACGATCCGCTACGCCAGCTTCAAAGGGATCCCTTGGGGCAGGCGTCAGCACTCACTGATCATCGTTGCGGTAGGCTTGTTGGTGTGGTCGATTGTGGTCTATTCGGAGATCGTGTTGCTGCTGATCGCCGCCGGTTACACGGTAGCGGGCCTCACGATACATGTTGTGCGCCTTGTTCGTCATCGTTTAGTCTCGCGCCCTGCCTAATCGATGCCGCTACCTGAGCACTCGCTGCGGGTGGCTATCGCCGGAGCCACCACGCTACGCGGCAAAGATCTGAAATATTGGCTCGAGGAGGGCGGTTTTCCAGCAAGCGAAATCAGGCTCGTGGATGAAGAACTAGCTTCGGGCGCGCTGACCGACGTGGCAGGCGAGCCCGCGATCGTCCAGAGCGCCACCGAGAGCAGCTTCGAGGGATTGCGGTTCGTGTTTTTCGCCGGATCGGCCGCGTTTGCGGCACAACACGGCCCCGCAGCGGATAGAGCCGGTGCTTCGGTAATTGATATGACCGGGGGGCTATGGGCCGGGTCGCGCGCCCGACTATGGGTCCCGCGTCTGGACGCGCTGATCTCGCCTCCCACACCTTCCGCTCTGCCGAACGATCATTATCACACCTGGGTGACCCCTTCGACGCCGGCAATCCTAGCCTGTTCCCTGGCAGCGGCTTTTGCGGAGCTTTCTCCGGTTCGCCTTGTGATCGTATTCTTGCAGCCTGTCTCTGTACGGGGGGAAGAGGGCATCACCGAATTGGAAGGACAAACAATCAAGCTGCTCTCCATTCAACCGATTCCGCAGCTAGTGTTCGATACTCAGGTGGCTTTTAACCTGACGGATCGGTGGGGCGCGGCGAGCGTAGAAAAGCTCTCCGATGCCCGGACGGCCATTACCCGCGAGGTGCAACGATATCTCGCAGACCGCATCTCATTACCTGCTGTGACGCTCGTGCAGGCCCCTGTGTTTTATGGACATGCATTTGCGGCCTGGGCTGAGTTCAAGAATCTTGTGAGTGAAGAGACTCTAACCGCCAAACTGAAGATCGCAGGGTTTAAAGTAGTACCGCCGGATGAGCCGGGCCCCTCAAATCTAACCGCTGCCGGCGAGGCGCAGCCGATGATCACAATGCCCGAGCGCGACGCCAACGTTGCACACGGGTATTGGTTCTGGGGCGCCGCGGACAATTTTCGGGTGGCCAGTGTGAATGCGACTCAGATTGCAGAGAGACTCCTTGCGTCGTAACCGGAGTTCCCGCTTCGCAGCGATTTCCTACATGCTGGCGGCTGTTTTAGCTGCGAGCGGCTGCGGCTATCACGTTGTGGGGCGGGTGAACGCTCTTCCCGAGGGAGTTCACACGATTGCCATACCTGCGTTTGATAATCGAACTACGCAGTATCGAATCGAGCAGATCCTCACGCAAGCCGTGGTGCACGAGTTCATCGCCCGGACGAAGTATCGAGTTGTGCCTGAAGCCGATGGCGCCGACCTCGTGCTGCAAGGAGAAGTGACCAACATCGCGAGTGGCGCGGTGCTCTTCGATCCCACAACGGGCCGGGCAACCACGGTGCTGGTGACGGTGAACCTCAGAATTGCCTTGCAGGATCGCGCCGGGAAGATTTTGTACCAGAATAGCAATCTTGTGTTCCGCGAACCGTATGAAATCTCCGTGGATATCTCCTCATTTTTTCAGGAAGAAGGTCCCGCCCTCGATCGGATGTCCAGGGATTTCGCGGCACAAGTTGTATCTGACATCCTTGAGAAGTTCTGATGCCTACAATTTCCGCCGAATCCCTCATCACACGGCTAACGAAAAGTAAGGCAGGGCCCTCGCTGCTGCTTCTCGGAAAGGACGCTTATTTGCGGGATTCATTTCGGGAGCGAGTGATTGAGGCGTCGATCGAACCGGCGGCACGAAACTGGGCCGTATCACGCTACTCGGCAGAGGAAGGGGAATTGGCCGCTGCGTTGGCCCAGGCCCGAACGGTACCCATGCTGGCCCGCCGCCAAGTTGTAATCGTGACGGGAGTCGAGGAGCTCGAGGGGCCGCAACAGGAAAAGCGAGAAAGTGAAACACAGAACCTCGCTGATTATTTCGCGGATCCCGCCCCTTTTACGGTACTGATTCTCGAAGCGAAGGAACTGGACCAGCGGACGCGGTTTGCCAAAATGCTGCTGGAACGGACGCTCGTCGTGGCGGCGGAACTTCCGGCAGATCCGCGAGAGCGCGCGCGCACCGCCGCGACGCTGGCCGGCCAGATGGCACGCAATCGAGATTCTGCAATTGAGGACGATGCCGCGGAGGAACTGGCAGACCTCTGCAATTGTGACCTTGCCGCCATGCAGAGCGAGATTGAGAAGCTGGCAACTTACGCTGGGGCCGGACGGCCTATCCAGCGCGCAGACGTCGAGGCGCTGGTCGTTTCGGAAAAGAAATATTCGGTTTGGGAACTTGCCGAAGTATTGGCCACGCAGCAGCGCGCGCGTGCATTCCACTTTTTAGCCAATGTTCTGCAACAGGGGGAACCGGCGCCAGCGCTGATTGGCGCGATGGCCTGGATGTATCGAAAACTGATAGAGGCCCAAGAGTTGAGTCCGCACACCTCGTCGTACCAGGCTGCAGGCCGTCTGGGGATGCGCGTCGCGACGGCGGAAATGGCCATCCTGCACGCGAGGAAAATCCCCCGGCGGCAGCTCGTGGAAGGTTTGCGGGCGCTGTACGACGCAGACAGCACACTCAAAGCGGGGTCAACGAATGATCGTGCGGTCATGGAGTTCGTTGTCGCACAGCTTACAGCGTCATACGCAAAGCACCCGGCGAACCGAGAACGGCGCCAAAGTTAGAGTTAGTGACCTCGGAACGGGCAGTGGGTTATGCGCGGGGTTGCGCTTGCAGATCGTTACACGCAAGCGCGAGGCGGGATTTGTAGCGGTTAGCGGTATTCTTGGCGAGGACGCCTTTGGCAACGGCCCGGTCAATGGAGGCAACGGTAGCGGAAAGCAGCCTGCCCGCAGCCCCGCCGTCACCCGCATTAATGGCGCTGCGCAGCGATTTGATCACGGTGCGCACACGGGTGCGATTCGCCCGGTTAATTGCTGAGCGCTTGATCGATTGGGCGGCGCGCTTCAGTACCGATTTCTTGCGCTTCTTTACCTTCGTGGGTGTTCCCTGAGCCATCCATCGCTCCTTTTTTCGACGCGAAGCGATTACGGTAGCCGACGAGGGAAGCTTTGTCAAACGCAGGTCGCCGCTTTCCTCCTACGCGCGACGCTTGCATTGGCAATTCTCTTGTCCGCAGCTTCCGGTAGGGATCTCGCGGGCGCTGAAAAGGTCGAGCAGCTCTCCCCCCAAGGCTACGTCAACGACTTTGCTGGGGTGATGGATACAGAGTCGCGCCAGCGGATTACCGCAGTATGTGAGGAACTGGACCAAAAAGCAGATGCGCAGCTCGCGGTTGTCACCATCCACACGCTCGAAGGCGATACGGCTCAGGATTTTGCTAACCGCCTCTTTCAGAAATGGGGCGTAGGGCCCAAGGGCAAGGATCGCGGCGTGATGGTGCTGCTCGCCGTAAGCGACCGCCAATACTGGACGGAAGTCGGATACGGGCTGGAGCCGATTCTGCCGGATGGAAAGGTAGGTGGGTTCGGTCGCCAAATGCTGCCCCTCTTGCGGCAGGGCCAGTACGGGGCCGCGCTCCTACAGATCGCCTCTCAAATCGCCTTCACGGTCGCCGAGGATCGCGGCCTTGCCCTTACGCAACCTGTGCCGGGCATTGCGCCCCCGCCGGCGGAGTCTCCGGCCCCTTCGTTTTACGGAATCCCGCCGGCACTGTTGAATATTCTTGTTTTGCTGCTCATTTTTGGGGGCTGGCGCTTCGTGGCTCTTCTTTTTGCTCTATTCGGTTGGTCAAGATATCGACGTGGAAGAGGCTATAGGGGAGGATCGTGGATTGGTCCGACGGGAGGCTGGGGAGGTTGGGGCGGCGGCTACAGCGGAAGCAGTGGGGGTGGAGGTTTCGGCGGCTTCGGCGGGGGAGCGTCGGGAGGGGGCGGCGCAGGAGGAAGTTGGTAGAAGCGAGGCGCGGATGGACAAAGAGAAGGATCTGATAGATCTTGTCGGGCGCTTGAGGCAAGCGGCGGGTGCAAACCTGAGGGCGTTGGTTCTCTACGGCTCCGCTGTCGATCATGACGTTCGGGAACACTCGGATCTCAATGTGCTGTGCCTGCTCCATCGGTTGGAGGGCGCAGACTTGGAGAGCTTGCGGGTGGTGGGATTGTGGTGGTGGCGTAAGGGCCATCCGCCGCCGCTTCTTTTTACTCTCGCGGAGCTGCAGAATTCTGCCGACGTTTTCTCCATCGAGCTTCTGGAAATGAAAGCGCGCCATCGCATGCTGGAGGGCGCGGATTTCTTGGCTGAGCTGCAAGTCCCTATGGCTCAGCACAAACTGCAGGTGGAGCGGGAGTTGCGCGTCAGTGTGATTCGCTTGCGCCAATCGTTTTTGCGCTGGCGGGGCCGGCGGTCTGAGCTCGCGGAGCTGCTGATTGCATCCGCGTCATCGTTTGATACGCTTTTTCGTCATGCACTGATTGCCCTGGGCCAGGAAGCACCAAAATCGGTTCGCGAGGCAGCCGATCGACTGGCGAAGCTAGTTGCTTTGAATGCCGCGCCATTTCACCGCGTATTAGATCTGCGCGAGGGGAAGAGTGCAGGGGGAGAGCTGAACCTGGAAGCCGTATTGAAGTCATATTTGGATTTGGTTACGCGGGTGGCGGAAGAGATTGATCGGCGCCTTGCGAGTTGAGCGGCAGAGTGCCAGACGGACTTGTCGCTTGGCAGCGATCGAATATTCTGAAGATGGGTTTGATCGTTACGGGAGATATAAAAAGAGGAGCGCATGAAAAGAGCATGGACGGCAGTGGTTGTGTTGGGCGTTGTGGCCTTGGGGATCGGATTGATGTACGTGGGTCGCCGCAATCAAATGGTGGTGAAAAGCCAGGCGGTCGAAGCTCAATGGCATCAAGTTGACGTGGATCTCCAACGGCGCGCCGACCTAATTCCGAATCTAGTTGAGACAGTCAAGGGATACGCGGCACAGGAGCAGACGGTTTTCGGGGATATAGCCAAGGCGCGCTCCGCATTGCTCAGCGCACAGACTCCCTCGGAACGGATTGCGGCTAACGCGCAGCTCGAGGGATCGCTTGGGCGGCTCCTGGCGATTGTAGAGAATTACCCGCAACTTAAATCGAACGAGAATTTCCTGCGCTTGCAGGATGAGCTAGCGGGAACGGAGAACCGGATCGCAATCGAACGCCGGCGGTATAACCAGACGGTGCAGGACTACAACACGTATATTGCTCTCTTCCCCAACAATATTTTTG
>QHYQ01000362.1 GCA_003224175.1 Acidobacteriota bacterium | reverse complement strand
AACAAGCTCAGGTCGTAAAGACGGGAGAGGTCAGGCATTTGCCGTCCCAGAAAACCCGCGTCGAACGAAGACTTTGCCGCGGTCATCAACGATGCGCTCAACGGATCATAAGTCACTTGCATTCGCCCGAACGCCTCGTCCAACTCCGCCGGGGGAAGTGCCTTACCTGTTTCGGTTTGGATCTGCTGGTTCAGCAACTTCTTCGCTTCCGGTACGTGACCGTTGATCCAGTCAGTCAATTCCACGTGCGCGCGAATCCATTTCTTCACCAGTTCCGGATTGTTCTGCAGAAACTTGGTGCTCACGATCAAGTGGCAGGTGATAAATTGTCCTTTGGGCCACAGGTCGCGTTCGTCCAGAAACAAGCGTCCGTTGCCCTCGCGAATCAGGCGCGTAGCCCATGGCTCGGGCGCCCAGGCTGCGTCCAACTCTTTCTTCTGAAACAAAGTCAGCTGGTCAGGATTGGCCATGGGGATGACCTGCACGTCCCCGCCCTTGTCGATCGTCTTCATGCCGTGCGCCAGCAGCCAGGCGCGTAGAGCAACGTCCTGCGTATTTCCCTGTTGGGGGGAGGCGACTTTCTTGCCGTGAAAATCCTCCGGCTTCTGAATCCCGGAATCGTTGCGTACAACTAATGCCGCTCCACCACTGGTAGCGCCGGCAACGATGCGCAACGCTTCCCCGTTCGATCGGACGTACCCTTGAATCGCCGGGTTCGGACCGATGTAGGTCATGTCGATCGCGCCCGCGAAGAGTGCCTCAATTGCGGCCGGCCCGGCGTTGAAGGTCTTCCAGTCGACCTTCACTCCCGAGCCCAATGCCTTGTCAAAGAATCCATTGGCCTTTCCGACCATGGCCTGCGAATGTGTGATGTTCGGATACGCTCCCACCCGAATCGTGGTGGCACCCCCCTGAGCCCAGCCCGACACAGCCAGTGCCAGCCATGAGGCCAGCACGACCAAGATTTTTTTATTCACCCTTGTTCCCCCCGACAACCATGTTGAGCACGCTGCCCGATTCTTTCTTTTTCGGAGCGCGCTGTTTTTTGTTTCCCTTGGCGGACCGGGGGGTAGGACCTAGAATCAACTCAGCCAAGGTAGTGTTTTCGAGAATTTGGGCCGCTGCATCGCGCACGTCCAGAAATACCTGGTACAACGCGCGGTGGGGCAAGTCCCGGTCGATCAGGACCCGCAACTGCTCGGCATCGCCGAACGGAGCCAGCGGCCCGTCGATCAGACGAATGATCTCGCTCAGATGGATGTCGGCGGGATCGCGCCGCAACTGGTATCCACCCTTCGCGCCGCGAACGCTCTCCACCATGCGAGCGTTCTTGAGCTCCAGCAGAATCAACTCCAGAAATTTCTCCGGAAGATCCTCCTCGTAAGCAATGTCGCGAATCTTGATGGCGCCCTGCTGATGCCGGCGCGCCAGCACCATCATGGCCTGCAGAGCGTAGAGTCCTTTTTGGGAGATCTTCATAGTTCGCGCATTATTACATGAAACTCGATCTAAATAATAGACTTTATCGACAGTCAGGACATTAGCATGTTCCTTGCCACAGGTGGCATGAGCCGTGGATCACTTAAGCCTTTGGAATCAATATGTTAAGCGGGTTGCAGAAAAACGCACGCTCTCCGTGCGCACTTTGTTGCAGATGTGGGAAAGGAAATCGACAGGGAAAAATAACGAAAGGATCGAATACTCAGTCCGCGTTCGTGACGCGCAATATCTGAACGGTGATGTTATCCGGACCGCCTCGCTGCAGCGCCATTCTGACCGCGGCGGCGCACGAATCGGCGGGGCTGCTGGCCTGCACAGCTGCGGCTAGATCGTTGTCCCCCACCACGCCCCACAATCCGTCGGTGCACAGAATCAGAGTGTCTGCCTCTTGCAGCGCGACCGGCTCCTGCGGGACATCCGCTGCCACCTCCATTCCCGACCCCAGAGCGGCGGTCAGGATGTGGCGTTGCGGATGACTCTCCGCATCTTTGGGGTTTACGATCCCGCTCTCCACCAGGCGGCCCACATAAGAATGATCGCGTGTAAGCCGCGAGATCGCGCCTTCACGAACAAGATAAAGCCGGCTATCTCCGACGTGGGCAAAATGAAGCCGCGTCCCCACCACGACTAGCGCCGTGCACGTAGTGCCCATACCGCGAAAGGCAGGATGCTGGTCAGCGTAAGCTTGAATTCGCTCGTGGGCCAAGGCGAAAGCCTCAAGCAAAGCGACCTGAGGATCGTCGTGGAAAGCCTTGTCATACAACTCGCGGACAGTTTCCACCGCGATCCGACTGGCTTCCTGCCCGCCCTCGTATCCACCCATGCCATCGGCGACCACGGCCAGGCGGCCTTTGCGATGGAATTCTTCTTCCCCATCGGGTTCCCAGTAAAGACAGGAGTCTTCATTATTCTGGCGAATACGCCCGATATCGGACAGGCCGGCCACTTCCATACCGGGCCTCACGGGTTTGCGGTCAACAGGCATAGGAGAGGCGCGACTACTTGCGTTGAGTCCGCGTCATTATAAGGGAACGACGAGCAGCGTCAGGCACGGTTCTGTGGAAAGGCATTGGATTGTTGGTTCAACCCCTGCCAGATTGCGGCATCCAAGAGGTGTGTCGACCCGCTCGAGCAACGTCATCTATGTGGCCATCGTTGCCAATGCCGCGATTGCTCTATGCAAGTTTGTGGTCGCTCTTCTTACCCGCAGTTCTGCCATGCTCGCTGAAGCCTTTCATTCCACTGTCGACACCGGGAACGAACTGTTTCTCCTGCTGGGGCAGAAGCGCAGTGCACGCCCTGCCGATGTCGCTCATCCCTTTGGGCATGGCAAGGAACTCTACTTTTGGACTTTGCTGGTTGGCGTTCTGATCTTCGGAGTCGGCGGGGGGCTTTCGATTTATGAGGGTATCGTCCGACTGCTGCAGCCATCGGCCTACCGCCACACCGGGTGGAACTACTTCGTGCTCGCTCTTGCCGCAGTCTTTGAGGGCCGCTCCTGGTACGTAGCTTACGCAGAACTCCTCACCCAGAAGAGTTCGGACGAATCGATGATGCATCTGATGCGACGGAGCAAAGACCCAACCGTCTTCACAATTTTCCTGGAAGACTCGGCGGCGCTGGTGGGCATTGCTCTGGCGTTTCTTGGAATCCTGCTCAGCACCCAACTGAAGACGCCGTACTTTGACCCGGCAGCTTCGATCCTCATAGGACTGGTTTTGCTGATCGTGGCGATGTTTCTGATTTGGGAGAGCCGGAAGCTGCTGGTTGGGGAATCTGCCGACCCTGAGCAACTCAGTCGGGTGCGCGCCATTCTTGCCTCCGAGCCGGACGTCGAAAAGGTCGGTGAACTTCTGACTATGCCATTAGGGCCCGATCAGGTTCTGCTCACGGTCGCGCTGCAGAAGCGCCCCGGAGTTCGAGAAGTAGAAAGCATTATCGAACGCATTGAAAACCATATTCGCAGCGAAGAGCCTTCGATTGCGCGTATCTTCATCGAAGCTGAAAGGACTCTACCGGATGGCCCGTAGAGCGATGGCAAGCTGGCAATTGCTACACTAAGGCTGGTGCAGAAGAACCTTATGAGCTGGCAGCGCCGTGGGCGGCGACTTGGCTTGAGTGTAGTCATCCTCGTCTGCTGTCTTGCGATCACTCCGGTTTTCGCTCTTAATGGAGGGCAGAGCGTCGCGCCGGAGGCTCCGGGCGAACGGGTTCGAGCGTACGCTGCGCATTGTAAAGGCACTGCCAGATGCATTCGTCTACGAATACGACGGAGAGGAGCCGAGCCAGCCGGGCGTGGGAAAGGCAGGCGACCAACTGGTTCGGCTGAAGTTCCGCCCGAATCCTCACTACCCTCCGCCATCGCGGGTCGAGCAGGTGCTGACGGGGATGGAGGGCTCCCTGCTCATCGACAAGGGTGCGCTCCGATTGGCGAAGATCGAGGCGCGGCTCTTTCGGGATGTCACCTTTGGATGGGGAATCTTGGGACATCTTGATCGAGGGGGAACCTTTACCGTGTGGCAGGCAGACGTCGGCGACGGATCATGGGAGCTCACGCACTTGCAATTGAGCATGACCGGCAAGGTTATGCTGGTGAAAAATATCTCCTTCAAGCTTGATGAGGTTCTAAGCGACTTCCGGCGCGTGCCCAGTGATTTGACGTTTGCGAAGGGCGTCGAACTGTTGAAGACCGAAGTCGCCAGGATGCAAAATACCGGCCCGGACAATGCCAGCGCCAGCCGCAAACCGCAGTAAATGTCGGTAGTGATGCAATCGAGGGTTCGGCGTCATTCTGAGCGTAGCCGGTTTTCAGGCGGAGCGAAGAATCTCGCGCGCATCGCCGCCGCGCTCAAAGCCACTATCCCAACTACCTGAGCGTCTTGTTGCCGGACTACTTCCCTGCTGTGAGCGTTTCTTTTCGTACTGTCAGCTTCTCAATCAAATCCTCTTTGACGCAGTAGCCGCGGCCGGGTTCATTCGTCACCGCGATCATGCCTTGCGCGAAGACCTGTACCTCGGGATCGATGATGTCTTCCTCCCAGTAGCGTTTTGACGCGGAGACGTCTCCCGGCAGGCGGAAGTTCTCCAGCGTCGACAGCGCGATGTTGTGTGCGCGCCCGATGCCGGACTCGAGCATGCCGCCGCACCAGACTGGAATGTTCTGCTTCTGGCAGATGTCGTGAATTTTGATCGCCTCGGTGAAGCCGCCGACCCGTCCCACCTTGATGTTGATGATGCGGCAAGCGCCGATCTCAAGCGCGAAAGCGGCGGCGCGCGCCCCGACAATGGACTCATCTAGGCAGATGGCGGTGCGGAGTTGTTTCTGCAGACGTGCGTGGTAGTAGATTTCGTCGTCCCACAGCGGTTGCTCGATCATCAGCAAATTGAATTGATCGAAGCTGCGCAGATGCTCGGTTTGATCGAGGGTGTAGGCTGAGTTCGCGTCGCAACTCAGGGTGATGTCGGCCCAGCGCGACCGAATCTTTTCCAGCACATTCACGTCCCAACCGGGTTTGACCTTGACCTTGATGCGTCGATATCCAGCGCTCAGCTCAGTTTGAATCTTATCGAGGAGCTGTTCGACCGAATCCTGTATGCCGATCGAAACGCCACATGGAATTTCGCGGCGCGTTCCTCCGAGTAGGTTCCACAATGGCTGCTGTTTTTTCTGTGCTTCCGCGTCCCACACGGCGTTCTCGAGCGCAGCTTTTGCCATGCGATGGGCTCGCACCTTGGCAAAGAGCGCAGGAACCTCGCGTCCCGATTCGATTGCCCGGCCTAGAATCGCGGGTGCGAGATAACGAGTGATCGTGGGCCAGACGCTGTCGATCCATTCGCTGCTGTAGAACGGATCTTCCCCGGCAACGCATTCCCCCCAGCCATGTATGCCGTCGGCTTGGACGGTAACCAGTAGAATCCGGCGGCTGTAAGTGCGCCCGAAGCTCGTCTCAAAAAAATGGACAAGCGGCATTTGAATTTCGCGCAGTGTGATGGCTTCAATCTTCATAGAGGGGATCATTCACCACAGAGGCGCAGAGACACAGAGAACCACCAACTTTTGCTTTCTCTGTGGCTCTGTGTCTCTGTGGTGC
>QHYQ01000361.1 GCA_003224175.1 Acidobacteriota bacterium | reverse complement strand
CGAAACCACCAATTCGAAGGGCTTCTTGATCTTCGCCCGGTAAACGGCCTTGGACCAGAATTCCGGCGAGTAGATCATGGCGCGCATCACCTCGCGCAGATCACCTCCCGATTTTCGAAACGCTAATGCCATCCGATCGACCAGAGTGCCAGGCGGATTATCCGAGACGAAATGCTGGGCAATTTCGAGCGCAACGTGATGCGCAGTATGCGGATCGCGCGCCAGCAGATCGAGCACCTGCTCTCCATCTCTGATTCCGCCCGCATGAATTTTCTTGCCCAGCACGCGCTTGGGCTGGGGATCATGGACGCGATCGTCGAAAGCAAATTCCGGCTTGGTTCGCGCATTGCGGATGGTCCAGCCTGTGAAACAGCGCGCCACTTCGATCACGTCTTGCTGGGTATAGCCGCCGTCGACTCCGAGCGTGTGCAGTTCCATCAGTTCGCGCCCGTAATTTTCGTTGAGGCCGCGCTTGCCCACGGGAGGCAGTTCGGCACTTTGGCGGCCTCGAAGCTTTTCGCGATGCGCTCTGAGCCGCTGGGCAGACTGTGGATCAGCGCTGAGGTAATTGTCCAAATAGAAAAGCATGGCCGGACTCCTGGCTGTGGCGCCGAGCAAATCGCGAAATCGGCCCAGAACGCGTGGCCGGATGATGTCGTTTTCGTAGGAGGCCATCAGCCAGAGATCCAGGTCTTTGTTGGCGAAAACGTTGAAATGATTGAACCAAAAATCGGTCAACTGCTCTTGCAACTGACGCTCGCTGTAAATTGCGCGCAGCGTCTTGGCCTGCTGGAGTTGGGTGAGCGCCTCCTGCGGCAGTTTGCTCGGCTTTGGGCGCACTCCTTGCGCAGGATGCGCCTCGGCGTCCATTTGCTTGCGATACTCTTCGACACTAATTCCCAGGCGCTTGGCGGCCACGTCAGGCTGCGGATACGCGGCGAGCAGCGCTTGCGAATTCAGATTGGCTGCAGGCAAGTGCGTCAGCCGGGCTTGCAACACGGGATCGGCGATTTTTTCGGGATGAAGCTGGCGCTCAACCCAATTCTCTAGGCCCATGCGCTTGACGCGCTCCAGATCTCCCGGACGCGGGCCATAGCCCAGGCGGTTCAGTGCGTGCAGGATGGCTTCGTTTTCGGTTAACTCGGAAATAGGCAGCTTGCCTTTCAAGAGGGGATCGAACGCCTGGGGCGCGCCCTCAGCCCGATTTTGAGAATCGCTCCCGATCCCGACGGCCAAGGAATCGGCATGCATGCGCGGCTCGCTTCTGGACGCCTGCGGCAAGCCTGCAGATAGCAAAACGATGGCCGCGAATACGACGCGTATCCTTGCAAAGAGGGAATGCGAATGCCGAGTCACGAATTTGCAGCCCAAGAGAATATGGTTCACCTGGACTATAAACCTGCCCTCCTCAGGTGAAAACCGGCTTCCCGGATGAAATTTGCGCTAGGGGTTAAGGCTCTCTAGAGCTTTGCAGCTGCGGGGTGCGCCATGCGGCTCACATAATCGATCATGTGATCGCTGAAGGCTTGCTCGAGCCGTTGCGTCATAGGACCGGGCGCACCGGCAAATTTATGGCCCTCGATTTCGGACACTCCCAGCAGGCTGCGATTGGTGGAGGTAATGAATACCTCATCGGCGCTGAATAAGTCTTCGGGCCGCAGCGTTTTCTCTTCCATCGGAATACCCGTTGCCGGAGCAATGTCCACCAGGATGCCGCGCGTAACGCCTTCCAAGCATCCGGAAGAAAGCGGCGGTGTGAAGACTCGGCCACCATGGGCACAAAAGATATTGGCAGCTGTGCATTCGGCTATTTCGCCGCGCTCGTTGAGAAGCAGCGCTTCATCGAAGCCCCGTTGCTGGGCGCCTTGCAAAGTCCAGACGTTGAAGATCCACGAGGTAACTTTCGTCCCGGCAAGGGGCGATGCCGCGTGACGGCCATGCTCGCAAAGACTCAGGCGAACCGGTTCGCGGTACGAGGGAAGACCAGCAGTGCAGAGCAGCAGGTCCACTTCCGGCAGATCCTCGCCGCTTTGCCAGAATCCGACCTTATTGTAGACAGCATAAATTCTTGCCGTGCCTTCGCGCACGTCGTTCCGCTCAATCAGCTCGCGCAAACTGGAGCGCACTGCGGCGGGATCGAAGGGAAAGGGCACGCGGGTGCGAGCCGCGTCTTTTTGGAGCCTCTTCCAGTGCCGCTCGAATGCAAAGGGCTCACCGCGAAAAACACGCAGGGTGGTGAAGAGCCCCCAACCGTTGAGCAGCCCCGCCTGGCCCGGCGAAAGGCGCGCCTGCTCGACGGGCACGACGTGCCCGTTGTGGAAAATGTAGCGATGGATCACGATAGTCCCTTGGCCGCAGTACTGCGGCCAGAAAATCGTAAGTTCCTATTGTAACCCAGCGCAGAGCGTCCATTGCCAACGCGCGGACCTGGAAGCTAACATTTCTGAAGAGCCGGCGCTGTCGCGGCGTTCTGCCGCGCTGGCGCAAGAGGGCTTGCCACCCAGGCGGCTCACTTTTCGCGGAAAGCAAGCCGGAGGTGAGGAGGTGTCGATGTGCCTTTATCGTTCCCTTTCACACGCCCTCGCAAAGACGGTCTGCCTCATTTCGCTGGCCTCGCTGGCCTGCGGTTGCGCAGGCCGGCCAAGTTCCCCGGATGCGGCCCTGAACTCATTTTCCGGCGATCGCATCCTGGCCCACATTCGCACGCTTTCCTCCGACGAGTTCGAAGGACGCGGTCCGGGATCTAAAGGCGAAGACCTCACGATTCAGTATTTGCAGGACCAGTTCCGCGGCGCAGGCCTCGAATCCGGCAATCCCGATGGTACCTACCTGCAAAGTGTGCGCCTCGTCGGAATCACCGCGGATTCGCAGATGAAGCTCAGCCTTAAGGGCCATGGCCATTCCCTTGCGCCGAAATTTCAGAGTGACTTCGTCGCCTGGACGAAGCGCATGGCGGACAAGAGCGCAGTCGATGCCGGCGTGATCTTTGCCGGTTACGGGGTGCAGGCGCCCGAATTTCAGTGGGATGACTTCAAAGGCATGGACGTGCGCGGGAAAGTCCTGGTTGTGCTGATCAACGATCCGGCGGTGCCCGATCCGCAGAATCCGGGCCAGCTCGATCCCAAAACCTTTGGCGGAAAGGCCATGACGTACTACGGACGCTGGACCTATAAATTCGAAAAAGCAGCCGAATTGGGCGCGGCCGGCTGCCTGATCGTGCACCAGACCGATCGAGCTGGATACCCATGGGAAGTCGTGCGCAATAGTTGGAGCGCCGAGCAATTTGACCTCGAAAGCGCCGACAAGAACATGAACCGGCTCGCGCTCGAAGGCTGGATTACATACGACACAGCCGAAAAGCTTTTCCGCATGGCTGGATTCGATCTCGGCAAACTCAGCGCCTCAGCCGCCACACGTGAGTTCCGACCCGTTCCGGTTGGCATGCGCGTCGAGATTACCATCCACAATCGCTTGCGAACTATTGATTCGCACAACGTCATCGCGCGCCTGACCGGCAGCGATCCGAAGTTGAAGGATAGTTACATAATCTATTCTGCGCATTGGGACCACTTCGGCATCGGCCCGGAAGTGAATGGCGATCGGATTTACCACGGTGCCGTGGACAATGCCTCAGGCACCGCAGCAATGCTCGAAATCGCGCGGGCTTACAAGCAGCTCAAGGTGCCGCCGCAGCGCAGCATTTTGTTCTTGTCCGTCACTGCCGAGGAGCAAGGTTTGCTGGGCTCACGCTATTACGCCGAGCATCCCTTGTACCCTCTCGCGCGTACCACCGCGGACATCAATATGGACACCATGAACGTCCACGGACGCACGCGGGATATCGTCATGATCGGCATGGGAAATTCGACGCTCGACGAATTGGTCGCCGGCGTTGCCCGCACGCAGGGACGCACAGTAAAGCCCGACCCGGAACCCGAGCAGGGGCATTTCTACCGGTCAGACCATTTCAGCTTTTCCAAGGAAGGGGTGCCCGCGTTTGACCCGGATTCGGGGATCGATTTTATAAGCAGGCCCGAGGGCTGGGGACTGGAGGTGAAGCGGA
>QHYQ01000360.1 GCA_003224175.1 Acidobacteriota bacterium | reverse complement strand
CGACCGACGTTTGGGTGATAACGCCGAATGTAGCCGTTCCGAAAGTTGTGCCAGGATTGGCGAACTGGGGGTGATTAAGAGCATTGTAGAACTCGGCGCGGAAAGCCAGTTGTGCGTTTTCCCGCAGGCCGCCCACGGTGGTGGTCTTGCCGATGGAGATATCCGTATTGAATTGTCCCGGTCCGTTGGCAATGCTTTGACCAGCATTCCCGTAACCCAACGAGCCGTCGGAGCCGATTGCGGGCGCATTACAGATCGCCGACTTATTAATCCAATTACGCAAACGAGACCCGGTAGTGCCGGAGGTCACGAGATCTTTGTAGGTCGCGCCCGGGCAAAGTGTGATCGTGGCGGGTCCGGCGAAACCATAGACGGAACCCCCGTTGCGGTCGGTCAGAGACATCGGTAGTCCACTCTGCACGATGACGATCCCGGAAATCGACCAACCTCCCAGCATGGCGCCCTCGAATCCGTTCGTTCGGAGGCTGGGCAAATCATAGCTGAAATTGGTGATCACGCGGTGTGTGCGATCGAAACTCGTACGGGCCCAATCTAGATTGAGGTTTCTCTGGTCGTTGTAAACAGTTGTATTGGCCTCGGATTTGGAAAAGGTGTAAGCAAATTGGAACGTCAAGCCGTGAGAAATCTGTTGCCTGAATGTCGCCTGCATGCTGTGGTACCAGGAAGCCCCGAGACTCTGGTGTGTTTGCAACGCAGTCGGCGTCTCGCCGACGATCGGTACCCGCAGGTAGGCATTGGCAGAGGTATTCGTGGTGACGCAGCCCGCATCGACACCCAGGGTGGCAAACGTCGCTGCACTCACCCCTAAACCGGTGGCCGTATTCGGCAGCCCGCAGTTGACCGGATGGCCGGGAGCGGCCAGTAGCGGTTGGTTCGACTCATAGGCGAGCAACAGGTTGTTGCCGTACGATCCGACATACCCCAGGTCGAGCGCCAAGGTGGGAGAGAATCTGTATTGGACGTTTAGACTCCATTGCTGCAGTTTAGGAATCTGGAAATCCGGTCCGATTACCCGGTCAGTAAGCCGCGAGGCAGGCGTCCGTAGGACAAAACCCAATGTGGTTGTAGGGAATGGCTTTTGCAGTGTGGACGCACTGTTGCTAGCGCCCGTATCGCTAAAAAGTTGGGCAAATGGCTGCGTATTGTTCTGAGCCGTATTAGGAGCATTTCCTCCGTCAGAAGGAAGCTGATAAAACCATCCGTAGCCGCCGCGCACAACCACGCGGTTCTGTTTGCCGCCTGGTTGCCAAGCTAGACCGAACCGCGGAGCGAAGCTGTCCAGAGGGGCGCCATTCGCATAGTAGCTCTTGGTAGGACGGACAAATACTCCTGCTGGGGGTGGTCCGAACGGTTGGCCCGTGTAGGGGTTGATTTGGTTGGGGTTGTAATTGGCGGGCACAGTAGTTCCTATATACGTGCCGGACGCCGGCGGGATAGGCGCTAGCTGCAGGAGGGACGGCCAGGCATTGCCGAGATCCCCAACTGGGCCCCAAGAGGGTGGAAGATATTCCCAGCGAAGACCCAGATTGAGGGTGAGGCGCGAGGTGATTTTTGTATCGTCCTGCACGAAGGCGGAGCCATGATCGATTCGGTAGGTACGTACGACTTCACCCCTCGGTCCCAAGCCTACATTTGCTTCGATAGATTGAATATTGCTGAATCCCTGAGGACTGCCGTTCTGGGCCGCGCTCATTCCCAGCAAAAAGTCCGTAAAGTTCTGAAAGGTAATCCTTCCTCGGGATTGGCTGCTGAAGCTTTGTAAGTCTTGTCTAAAGACGAAAACTCCGGTGCGAATGGTGTGCTTGCCGTGAACCCAGGAAAGGGTGTCTTCCCCGGAATATGTCCTAGTAGAACCCCGGTAATCGTTGTGGATATTCCCTACTCGAAAGCCTCCCAGCGATCCACGGATCGTGAAGTCCGGCGGCTCGGGAAACAAGGGGGTAGCCGGCGTCATACCGATCGAGGCTGCCGAGGGAACGCCGGGGCCTGTTTCATCGGTATTGGCAAGCGTAAATGTAATCCTGGCTTCGTTGGCAACGTTGCTCGTCAATACCGAAGTGAGTTTTGCGCTTGTGATGTAGTCTTTATCGACTGCTTTCTCCGGGAATCCTGGAGTATTCGGCGCCTCCGGGGAGCGAAAAAAATCGGTACCGAAGGATCTCAGAGTGTTCGCCGTGGCATCATAGAACCGGCCTGACAGCGTTTGTTTCTTGGAAATCACGTAATCAACATTCATTAGGTATTGGTTTTCGTCATAGGTGGAAGGCAGACTATATGAAGAAAACCCGAGACCCGCATTCGCCCCGCTGGAAAGAATTGTTTGCGGTGTGGGGATCGCATAGCTCCCATCGGGCAGCTTGAGCTGCAGCAGCTTCAGGGCCACGGGATTGATGTTGCGGCCGTCGCAGGCCACCTCCCCAATACCAGCCGGGTCCGCACCGACTCCTCCCGCAAAGGTCAAGTAGGCAGGGCGCACATTCGCAGGTTTATTCGCGGGACAGAACTGCGAACCGATCGTGGCCGCTGAGCGATCATTGGTGAGGGGTGGAAGAAGAACAGTGGATAAGGAGGCGTCGGGGTCCAACCCGTTCACCTGCCGTGTTCCCTGATAGGAACTAAAGAAGAACAATTTATCTTTTTTGATCGGTCCGCCGATCGTGCCGCCGAATTGGTTTTGCTTCAGGTTCGCACGGGGCTGCCCGGTCGCATTTCGAAAAAAGGCATTAGCGTTGAAAATGTCATTGCGCACGAATTCCCAGGCATCTCCGTGAAACTGGTTCTCGCCTGATCTGGTAATCAGGTTGGTATTGGGCACTCGCGTGCCATACCCGGAGTCATATTGCGAGGTCTGAATCCTGAACTCCGAAATCGTGTCCGGATTGGGGACTGTCGTGGCGGAAGCTGCGCCGTCTACGGTATATCGACCGGTGTCCGTGTTGCCATTTACGTTCGCGGTCTGGGAGCCCGCGCCCAAGAGTCCGGCATTGTTCACAGCGGCGGCGGAGCCTGAAGCCATCGACATCACCTGTGTGAAGTTGCGCGTCGTCAGCGGGACTGCCGTAATGGTCTTGCTGTCCACCAGCGTGCCGTTTGAGGACGTTGCCGTCTGACTGAGCTGGCACCGGCAGTTAACGCGATCTTCCGACGTTCCTGCCTCGAGCTGGGCATCAAGCTCGGGGGCCTCCGAGACGTTTACGACCACTGACACTGCCTTCGAGATCTTGAATCCTTGCGCAGAAAAGTCCACTTCATAGGCGCCGGGAGAAAGCAACGAGAATCCATAGAGTCCATTCGTGTCGGTCGTTGTTACTTGCGCCTGCCCAGTCGTAATGTTGGTCAGCGTGACGGTCACAGCAGGAACCACTGCGCCCGTTGGATCCACAACGCTTCCCCGCAACGCACCGGTCGTTGCGGATTGCGCCCACAAACAAGAAGAAGCGCCAACGGAAGCGGCTATCAGAAGGGTCCCGAATATAAGCAACCTGAGCCGTTCTCTAGTGAGGATGGAAGGATAATTTTCCATGGAAATACCGCCCACCATATCCTACTGAACGATACGTCGCAACACCACGTTGCCCGCTGGAGTGTAGAAACCTTTTCTTTTCGGAATGCCAAGTCCGCTGGAAGTCGGTGATGTACGGTGCTTTTCCTCGATCAAAAAGGCCATCAGCTACTGCGGGCTGTGCGGTGCCGAGAGCAGTTCGGGGGAGAGCATCCAGCGCACGCCCCTGTCGAAGCAACGCAACCGGCATCTGCAGACCATTCTGATCGAGGGCGGCGAAGATGGCGCCACGGAGTACCTTACTGGGATTCTTGCCTGGTTATTAATCATGGTATTTTCTCTCGTATGCCCAGCCTACGAACCGCAGGGTGGTTTCCGTCAAATGCTGGAATTTGGAATGTCATGAGGCTCTTTGCCCTTTCAGTGCTTCTCTTCTT
>QHYQ01000359.1 GCA_003224175.1 Acidobacteriota bacterium | reverse complement strand
GCCACCCGTGAAATAGGCATATTGCCCGAGAGCCGCTGCGCCAAAACCTTGCCGCCCCGCGGGCAGCGGCACGAGTGTCAGCCAACGATTCGTCTTCGGATCGTAAGCTTCGTTCTCATCAAAAGTATCACCGCCGCCTTTCGGATTTGGTCTCTTGCATTCGCCGCCGGCGTAGAGGATCAGGCCATGATAATAGACAGCCGCGCCATTGCTTCGCGCAGTGGGAAGCGGCGCCGTTGAGCGCCAAGAATTCGTGGCGGGATCGTAAACGTCGTGCAAAGTCGTGTTTGGGCCGTTCGTGACCAGGTCATAAGGAAGGCCACGAGCGCCTTCCGTTGGCTTGCTGTTGTCGACGATGTGGTTAGAGATACGCCCGCCGATGACATGGATTCGCCCGCCCAAGACGATCACTCCAATATGGTCGCGGGCCGCGGGGAGCGGCGCGGCCTGGCTCCATTTGTTTGTCACGGGGTCATAGACCTCGTGCGTGGCAACGGTGACATTGTTGAGTCCTCGCCCTCCAATCGCGTGAACTTTGCCGTTTAGCACTGCGACTCCCACAGAGCCGCGCGGGCTATTGATCGGCGGAAGTTGCCGCCAGGCATCGGTCGCCACGTTGTATTCGAAAACGTTATCGACTGCGACCGCATGAATGCTGGCCGTGAAGCCGCCGATCACGTAGATCTTGCCGCTTGCCCCAGCAACGCCCCCATGGGTTACTCCTTGCGGGATGGGCGCGCGCTCGCGCCAGCGATCTGTCGCCGGGTCATACTCCTGGTTGAGCTGCGACGCCGTAACACCGGGAGCGCCCCCGCCGAGCACGTAGATCTTGCCGTTTAGAGTCGCGACGCCCACGTCAAACCGTGGGGTAGGAAGCGGCGCCTTGATCGACCAGATCCCTTGCGCCCTGGCGGATTGAGATTGCGCTGTTCCGACGAGTAGCAAGCCTGTAAGCAACAAGCAAAACGCTACTATTCCTTTAAGAGTTGAAACGGTCCCAGTAGGGCTCATCGTGACGTCCAATCGGCGCGGCCTTGCGCGGTTGATTACTAAAGTTAGAGCTATAACCAGCGCACTCGGACCGGAGCTTTCATCTATTGCCGTTCTACTGTGGTCGAGGCGCTTCCACCCAGCCTGGATTTCCAACATTGACCGGAACCAGATGGCTCGCGCAACGAAAGCTCATTGACTTGGTTCGTCATTCAGCTGCACACCATTGCCCTTAACCCTCTTTTCCGGAAGTACCCGCTCATCGGCAAGGACGATGCGAGACGATTCCATACGCGGTGCGCCGGACTTCGCCAGATGACCGGTAATGGTGATTTTGTCTCCGGGCTTAAAAACATCTTTGCTAAAGCCTGCTTCCGAAAGCGCGTGCGGGTTGGTCAGTTCGGCACCCCAATGCACTATGTTGCCCTTGTCGTCCGTCACATCGAACAAAAGCCCACAATGTGGGTTGGCCCAGATCCATTCGGTAACGGTCCCCTTCAGCGTGACGACTTTCTCCGTGTCGTAGGCAACACCCGTCCCGTGGTGTGCGATCAGTGGGACTGCTATTGCCAGAATGCCCATGACCACAGATTTTAGGGGTTTCACGTATCATCCTCCGTCGGGAAGATTATAGGATCGCGTGTTGACCGCAGAGAGCGATCGGGGCGCAGCGCAACTCCCAATTTGACTGCTTATACACCTGAATGGCTTTTATTCTCAAACGAAACGCGCTAGCGTTCGTAGTCACTGCGGTGGCCCTGCTGCTACGTTCCCTTCCGCGCGCTGAAACATCTTTCTACAAAGACTGACGGGCGCTACAATTCCCGCCGAATCGAAACGCGGCCTCTGGTAGCCATTCTCGTCTTGCGAAGGAGCAATCCATGAGACGCTTCGTAGCTCCAGTCCTCTTTCTACTCACTTCATTTGCCTGTGGCTACTGAAAACTCTGTCCGCATTGAAAACGCAGAGTTTCCATGCTTGGTGAGATGATTGGGCTCTCCCGATGAACCCACTTGACACCCGAGATTCGCGATCTGATTCGCCGGATGAGTCAAGCCAATCCTCTGTGGGGAGCTCCGCGCATTCACGGCGAGCTGCTCAAGTTGGGGATCCAGGTGGCGCCTTCAACCGTTGCCAAATATATATGCGGCGGCTGCGCAAGCCTCCTTCGCAAACCTAGCGATCCTTCCTGGCAAA
Source organism: Acidobacteriota bacterium (assembly GCA_003224175.1). Classification (GTDB taxonomy): domain Bacteria; phylum Acidobacteriota; class Terriglobia; order Acidiferrales; family UBA7541; genus Palsa-189. The sequence goes on along the minus strand of QHYQ01000359.1, from coordinate 1,837 downwards.
CCACACGGAACAGATGGCATCCATCGACTTTTTCACCGTGCCCACCGCCAGTTTCCGTGTTCTCTTTGTATTCGTCGTGCTCTCGCGCCTGCGACGCCGGTTGCTGCACTTCCAGGTGACGGAACATCCCAGCCAAGCCTGGACCATGCAGCATCACGGCAAATAAGTGCTTTATGATTCCTCCATTTTGTCAGAACCTACCACCGACCTGAGTCTCACAGCGAATTCAGAAACCGAAGCAACAGCACCCTGCCGGCGGGGCTCAGTTTCTTAAATGCCACTCTTGCCCCATGGGCCTCCCTCCCGTGCATTTTGATGGCGGTCGGGATGTCGAACGCCCGTCCGTCATGGAGCAGGCGGGCACGTGTGCGCAGACCCCATAATGCCGCAGTGCGTACCTTCTTAGCGGGAGCCTGACCTTGCATTACTCCGTCGCCAGTGCCGATGTCATGCAGCAGAAAATCTCCATACGGATGGAACTGTACGGTTGGAGTATGAAGCGTATCAACGTGACAAGAATTGCAACCAATTCGGTCGAACACCTGTTCGCCTTGCCTAACTGAGGCATCGATTGGCCCTCTCGGTGGAGCCTTTAACGCCCTCATGAAGGACGCATAGAAGTCAATATCTTCGCAATGGGGGTCTGTGCATCCAGTCGTGCTGCCCTGTTGCTGGTCCTCGATTCCATTCACGGGGTCTTTCACCAGCCGATTCCCCACGCCTTTCTCGTTGAAGTCGGCATCACCAGCAAACGACAGCAAGGTGGCATGCTGGCACTTCCAGCCAAATCGTCCCACCTTCTTTGTGCCAGGTGATTCCAATACGGGCACCATGATGGCTTGCCCACCATTTGCCTTTGCTATCGCCAACAGGTCTGCATCCGATACCTGCTCCACAAATGCCAGCCCAAATAAGCTGGTACTCATGCGGAGAGCACTCAGCGCATCGAACGGTGCAACCTGTTGTGTATTGGCGTCTGTCGATTGGTCGTGAATGAGCGCGGCAGATGCAATTTCGTCGCCTGGCTCATCAGGTCCAATCCGATGCTCAGACACTTGGCTGTTTCCACCGGATACAGGATTGGTGTGGCAATTGAAGCAAGAGCGAGCATTGAACGCAGGCCCAAGTTGCGGCAGGACTGCATCTTCTTCGAACTGAGCCCTATCGGCATCATGCTGGACTTGCGTAGTGAAGCCGTTGGTGAGCGTATCGAATCCCGTGGGCACTTCGGGCAGAGGTACAGGTAACGGCGGAACAACTACCGTGATGGGCTTCTTGCAGCCAATAGAAAAGAGCAATAGAGTGATTGCGAAAACCTGCTTCATGTTTTCCTCCAATCAAGACCTACCACAGTTCTGAGCCCCTGTCGTACCCGGCTCAGGTAGGGCGCGCCGATTGGTAAAGCCCTGGCCGCCGTTGCCGTTCATGTGCTTTTTTTTTAACGTTCTATTTATCAGTGGATTTCTTTTTGGGAAACTGCTTTGACTTTAGATTGTTGGTAATCCTCAGACGGGGCGTTGGTGGCAGGTGGAGATGCAATCTCCTCCTGCTCCATTCCCTCAACTTCCTTGAGAAATCGAACAGCGCATCCGCGACTGTTTCACTCGGGCTGTCATTCTTCTCTTTACGCGTCCGTCGTCGCTTTTGGATTGTGTCGAGTGCGAGTTCCTTCTGCTGGTGTCAGGTAAAACGTGTTGTGCCTGGCGTTGTCCGATACCCGCTTTTTCCGAGTTCGAATCTGGCCAGGGCCTTCGTCTCTTGCAAATACTGGCATGTAGCCTTGCACCATGATTGCCTCGCCGCTCCAACCTGTGATTACCGAGAATTCCGTCCGTAT
>QHYQ01000358.1 GCA_003224175.1 Acidobacteriota bacterium | reverse complement strand
CGTATTCCCGATCTGCGCAGGCGCATCCTGTTTACCTTGGGGATTCTGGCCGTGTATCGGCTGGGCGCCTTCCTCCCCACACCGGGCATCAACACAGATGTTCTGACGCAGCTCTTCCAGCAGAACCAGGGCTCAGTGCTCGGCATTATCGATCTGTTCAGCGGCGGCAATTTCCGGCGGCTCACCATTTTTGCTCTGGGCATCATGCCCTATATCACCGCATCCATCATCCTGCAGCTGATGACGGTAGCCTGGCCTTATCTCGAGCGCTTGCAGAAAGAGGGCGAACTCGGACGCCGCAAGATCACCCAATACACGCGCTACCTCACCATTCTGTTGAGCATTCTTCAATCGCTTTCCATCGCCTTCACGCTGCAGCGCCAGCAGGGCCCCAACGGATCGGCGCTCGTCTATAACCCCGGGCTCGGGTTCACCTTGATGACCATCCTGACGCTGACCACCGGTTCCGCTTTCATTATGTGGCTCGGTGAACAGATCAGTGACCGCGGCGTCGGCAACGGAATGTCTCTGATCATTTTCGCCGGCATCGTCGTGGGATTGCCCCGCGGCATCTTCGACCTGTGGACCAAAGCTTCCACCCAGCAGTGGGGACCTTTCACCGGCCTCGCTCTGATCCTGCTCGTCGCCCTGATGCTGGCGGTGATCGGCTTCATCGTATTTGTCGAAGGCGGCCAGCGGCGCATTCCCGTACAATATGCCAAGCGTGTGGTCGGCCGCCGCGTCATGGGCGGCCAAATGACCTATCTCCCGCTGCGCGTGAATGCCGGCGGCGTCATTCCGCCCATCTTTGCCAGCTCCCTGCTGACCTTTCCGGGAACGATTGACCTGGTGGTGGCTAAACGGTTCGCTTCCTTTGACCGGCTCGCCAAGGCCTTATCGTGGGGCGAGCCTCTATACACGCTCATCTATGTCCTACTGATTATCCTTTTTGCCTTCTTTTACGTCGGCATTGTCTTCAACCCTACCGAACTCGCAGACAACATGCGCAAGTACGGTGGATTTGTTCCCGGCATACGGCCCGGCCGGAACACCTCCGAGCATATCAATCGCATTCTGCGCCGGCTGACGTTTGTGGGCGGGGTCTATCTGGCGGCTGTGTGCCTGCTTCCGGAATGGATGATCGCCGGCATCCACCTCCACCACTTGCCCGGAGCCCTGGGCTCCTGGTTCGATAACCACATGTGGCGGTTCGTCCTCGAAGGCTTGAACGTATCGTTCTATTTCGGCGGCACTTCGCTTCTGATCGTGGTGGGTGTGGCCATGGATACGGTTCAGCAGATCGAAGCGCAGCTCGTGATGCGCAATTACGAGGGCTTCGTCAGGAAAGGAAAGCTGCGGAGCCGGCGGTATGCCTGAGGCGGGAGTGGCCGCAAAGGGACTGGGCCGTGCCGTCATTTTCCTCGGCCCTCCTGGAGCGGGGAAAGGGACGCAGGCCAGGCAAATCGCCGAGAGTTACGGTGTGCCGCATCTCTCTACGGGCGATATGTTCCGCGAGCATGTGTCCCGTGGCACGCCGCTAGGTTTGCGCGCCAAGCCCATCATGGAGCGCGGCGAATTGGTCCCCGACGATCTGGTCCTGAGCATGGTTGAGGATCGCATTTCGCGCCCGGATTGCAGCGATGGTTTTATTTTGGATGGTTTTCCGCGGACGCTGCCGCAGGCGGAAAAGCTGGACGAAATTCTGCGCAGGCGGTTCCAGGCCGAGCCCTTGGTCGTGCATTTTCTGGTCGACCAGAATCAGCTGATGCGGCGGCTCACGGGGCGCCGCACGTGCACAATCGGCGGCGAGATTTATAATATATATGACCATCGGCCCAAGGTCCCGGGCCGTTGTGACCGCGATGGCGGAGAGCTTGTGCAGCGCCCGGATGACCGCGAGGAAGTGATCGCGGAGCGGCTCGCCGCCTACGAACGCCAGACGCGTCCTTTGGTGGATTATTACCGCCGGCGAGGCATGCTGAAGGACGTGGATGGTATGGCTGCGCTCGGGTCGGTGACGAAAAATGTCCTCGAGGTGCTCGCGCAGAAAAAATGATCGTCTGTAAGTCCGCCGCGGAACTCGAGATCATGCATCGCGCCGGTTTAGTGGTCTGGGATGTGTTGAATCGGCTGCGCCAGGCCGTGCAGCCGGGCATAAGCACCCTCGATCTGGAAAGAATCGCTGCTCAGGGCGCTCTGGAACATGGGGCTCGCCCGGCGTTCAAGGGCTATCGCGGTTATCCCTGCGTGTTGTGCGCCTCCATCAATCAGGAGGTCGTCCACGGGATACCGTCGGGCGCACGTCGCTTGAAGGAAGGAGACATTATTTCGCTCGATTTCGGGGTCGAGCTGAATGGTTATTATGGAGACGCGGCGTTGACGCTTCCGGTGGGAAAGATCCGGCCGGAGGTCGGTGACCTCCTGCGCGTAACTCGCGAATCGCTGGACAAAGCCATTGAGAAGGTTCGGCCCGGAAACCGCTTGAGCGATATCTCCGCGTCGGTGCAGCAATGGGTGGAAAAACACGGCTTTTCGGTGGTGCGCGAGTTTGTCGGCCATGGCATTGGTACGAAGATGCACGAAGAGCCGAACCTGCCGAATTATGGCGACCCGGGGCACGGACCTCGCCTTGAGGAAGGCATGGTTTTCGCCATCGAGCCGATGGTCAATGCCGGCGGGCCGGGAGTTAAGGTTCTCGATGATAAATGGACCGCGGTGACCATTGACGGCAGTTGTTCAGCACATTTCGAGCATACCGTGGCGGTCACCTCGAATGGTCCTTGGATTCTGACGCGGCCTCGGGAGACCGTGGGAGCATCCTGGTAAAATTGGAGCGTATGGCGAAGACCCCTCAGCCAGAAAAGAAGAAAACGGATTCCGGTAATCCGAAGGAAGACGCCATCGAAGTGATGGCCACGGTCATTGAACCTTTGCCGAACGCAATGTTTCGCGTGGAATTGGATAATAAGCACCGGGTGCTGGCGCATATTTCGGGCAAGATGCGCAAAAATTTTATTCGCATCCTGGCGGGCGATAAGGTGGCAGTTGAGCTATCGCCTTATGATCTGACTCGCGGGCGAATCGTCTATCGATATAAATGACCATCCGATCAGGATGGTCATCCCCAGCGATCCGCCCCGGGCGGAGAGCGAGGGAACTCTCGGAAGGAAACAAAGAATGGAGCGGCAATGAAGGTTCGGGCCTCGGTAAAAAAGATTTGCGATAAGTGCAAGGTCATTCATCGGCGCGGCGTGGTTCGGGTGATTTGCAGCAATCCGAAGCACAAGCAGCGCCAGGGTTAGGAGCTCCTATGGCGCGTATAGCGGGAGTGGATTTGCCGGCCAATAAGCGGCTCTGGATCGGTTTAACCTCCATCTACGGGATTGGGCAGCCGCGCGCCCGCGCGCTCTGCGCCAAGGCCAAAGTGGATGAAACCAAGAAGGTGAAGGATCTCACCGAAGAAGAGGTGAATCAGCTTCGTCAGCAGATCGAGTCCGAAGGCCGCGTAGAGGGCGATCTCCGCAAGGAGATTCAAATGAATGTCCGCAGGCTGATTGAGATCCAGTGTTATCGCGGGCTGCGCCATCGCCGCAATCTGCCAGTCCGCGGCCAGCGCACGCATACCAATGCCCGCACGCGGAAAGGTCCGCGCAAGGGCGCCGTGGCCGCCAAGAAGAAAGTCATGGCTCGCAAGTAAGCGAGTTTCGATAGGGGGCAGGCATTGGCCAAGGAACCACAAGAGGGAGCAGCAACACCGGCGGCAGGAAAACCTTCGAAGCGCAAGAAAGAGTTCAAAAAGAAGCGCGAACGCCGGGTCGTGCCGCATGGCCTGGCTTGTATCCAGGCGACTTTTAACAACACCATTGTGACCATCACGGCCCCGGACGGACGCACGGTGTGCTGGTCTTCCGCGGGTTCCATCGGCTTCAAAGGCTCGCGCAAGGGCACTCCCTATGCCGCGCAGCAGGCTTCCATGACCGCTGCCGGGGTAGCGCGTGATCAGTACGGAATGAAGAGTATAGAAGTTCGCGTCAAAGGGCCTGGATCGGGACGTGAATCCGCGGTTCGGGCGCTGGCCGCCGCGGGCCTGCACATTGTGCAGATCAAGGACGTGACCCCGGTTCCGCACAATGGTTGTCGTCCGCCGAAGCGCCGCCGTGTTTAACGGGGCGCCCCGGTGCACGCTGGTTTTGCGTGCGCCGGCGCAGAGCCGAGCGCAATAAAGGAGAAGCGAAGTGGCAAGACATCGGGAA
>QHYQ01000357.1 GCA_003224175.1 Acidobacteriota bacterium | reverse complement strand
GAGAAAATATGACCCGGCATGGATCACGTAAGCCATTTCGTAATGCGCGAGAAACTTATCCAGGTATTTGACCCAGAAGAACATCCACCTGAAAAGATCCTGGTTGATTCCATACAAGGTTCTATTGTTGAAGCAAAACAGCATGGCCATGAAGTGGACCAGGAGATGATGCATTGTTGACGCCGGCCCGCGGTTGAATCCGCTGTCGATCGACTCAAATCTCTCGCACAGGATTGCAATTCCCTTATAGGAGAATCTGTAGAAGTCATCCGGGTCCGCGTGAAACGGAAAAATAAAGGGTACGTTTATATAAACGATTCCGCCTGGTTTGAGAATTCGGTAAATCTCCTGCATCACTTTTTGCGGGTACCGAACATGCTCAAGCACGCTCACGCATGCCACAAGGTCGACAGTATGGTCGGCCACCATATAGAGATCATGAGCATCTGCAACAAGGTCAACTCCCGGACCTTCTTGCATGTCGACACACACAACTTTAGCGTCCGGTGATGGCGCACCGAAGGCGTAAGAACCCCGAGATTCTTTCGACCCTATATCGAATATGACCGGCTGTGGCGGAAGCAGGTCATAGGGGCTCGGCGAAATCTTCCGGTATAGGTAATTCGTTGAAGGCGGTGGAGGAACCATGTGATAGAGCCTTCTAAGCATATCTGCGAGTGCTTTCATCACCATCTCCCACGCGGGAAGGCGTAGCCACCAATTCTGCAGCAAGCAGACGTCTGATAGGCAGTCCCTGCGATAATGTGCTGGATCCGCAAATCCCGGCCAGCGAAAGGAATGCTTCAGGCACTCAAGAACACGGTCAAGGCGGCGATTGTTCGCGGCATCATCGCGCACGATCGCCGGCGACGCGCTCTACTGGGCATGGTCGACCGGGACTTGCACCCCTCGAATTGGGACGCGGCTGTCGGGCCTGACGGGCATCTGGTAATGGGCGGGTGCGATACGCTTCAGCTCGCCCAACGATTCGGCACTCCGCTCTACGTCGTGGACAGGGCGCGGCTGCGAAAAAACTTCGCCACTTTCGCTGCGGGTTTTCGAAACCATTATCCCCGCGTAGAGCTGGGCTATTCGTACAAGACCAATCCATTGCCTGGCGTACTGCGCACGCTGCACGAGCTCGGTGCCTGGGCCGAAGTCATTTCGCATTTCGAGCTCTGGCTTGCGCTCGAGCTCGACGTGGCGCCCGAGCGGATCGCATTCAATGGCCCGGGAAAGACCCGGGCCGGGCTCGAGCTCGCGGTTTCCCGGGGCGTTTCCATCATCAACATCGATAGCGAAGATGAGATCGACGCTATTGCCCGCCTTGCCTCCCTGTCTGGACGCCGGCAGCGTGTCGGCGTACGGGTCATCACATCCGTCGGGTGGTCTTCGCAATTCGGGCTGAGCATCGCCTCGGGCGCCGCGCTTCGAGCATTCGAGCATATCCGCCGCCTGGAGCAACTCGATCCAGCCGGCTTGCATATACACCTCGGCACCGGCATCCGGGATATTTGGGTGTACCTGCAGGCGGTTCAGGAGCTGCTCGAATTCGCGCACGCGCTGAAGCGAAAGCTTGGCATTGAGGTAACGACATTCGATCTGGGGGGCGGCTTCGGCGTGCCCACCGTACGCAAGTTTTCCGAATGGGACACGCGTCTGATGGCGAACGGACATGCGCCTGCGGTAATGGATGTTTCGTCTGCCGCCTCAATCGAGGATTACGGGCGGGCAATCGCGAAACTTTTCTCGCAATACTATCCGGCTTCGGGAAGCATCCGGCCATCGCTCTTCCTGGAGCCGGGGCGCGCCATAACGAGCAGCGCGCAGACCCTGCTGCTGGAAGTGCTGGCGGTCAAGCCGGCGGGCGAGAGCTCGTTCAATGTCATTTGCAACGGAGGCAGGAACATCGCCATGCCTACAGGGTACGAGTACCACGAAATGTTCGCGGCGGCGAATGCCGAAGCTGGGGGCGAGTTCCGATACGATCTGTTCGGACCTCTGTGCCATCCCGGGGACGTCTTGTTCACAGGCAAGCTACTTCCACGCCTGAAAGCGGGCGATGTCGTCGCCATCATGGACGCAGGAGCGTATTTCGTTCCCAACCAGATGAACTTCTCCAACCCCAGGCCCGCGGCGGTGATGGTCGAAGAGGGGCAGGTAACGCTCATACGTTCACGCGAGAGCTTCGAAGATATCGTGGCCCACGACGGGCTGTCTGTTCGGCGTTAAGTTACTGGCGGAGAGAGTCCGCCTAAATCGATCTCAATGGGCAATCCTACCTCTTCGCGCGGGTGGCCCATGGGGTACATAGGTGGTAACGCTTCGCGACCCCGAGGGTGAGCGCCATGACTGAAAAACAAATCGACCAGCGGCTTGTCGATCTCTACGACCAGTATTGCCGCGGCCGCATCGCCCGGCGCGAATTCCTGAAACGGGCCAGCGCGCTCACCGTCGCCGGGGTTTCCGGGTTGGCTATGGCGCAAGCGCTGCTGCCGCCGTTCACCGTCGCCGCATGGGGCTTCCATACGCTGGGCTTCGACACGCTGCAAGCGGCGTTCGATGCGGTTCCGCATGGGGGCGTAGTGTTCGCGCGCGGCACCGTCGTCGCGCAAGCCGGCGTTCTTACGAAGAACAATGTCTTGCTGAAAGGCCCGGCGATCTTCGACACGCAGGGCGCGAACTACGGCGGCAAAGCCACCATTGTTCAAGTCGGCAATAACTTCACGGTCGAGGACATCGAAGCATTCGGCATGGCCGTGCCTGACGGCAATGGCGCTTTTATCCGCCTCGAGGGTAGCGGCCTCACCATGCGCAGGACAAATGTTCACGACGGCCAGGAGGGAATCCTGACGAACGGCCGCGCCGACTCAGACATTCTGCTCGAGGACGCGATCTTCGAGCGTCTTGGGGACGGCTCCGGCCAGTCTCACAATATCTACGTGAGCGCCGATCGGTCGCTCACGATCATTCGCGGGAAGTACAACGACGCCTACATCGGGCACTGCATCAAAAGTCGCGCGCTGAGGACCACCATCACTGGAGCGCAGATTCACGAGGGCAGGGCGTCGCGTGCGATTGACGTTCCCAACGGGGGCGTGGTCGAGATTGCGGCCTGCGACATCCTGCAGACGCAGGAGACCGACAACTCCAATATCATCGGCTACGGGATGGAGGGCAAGGACGCCCTGCACGCGGTGAACGAGTTCTACTTCCGCGCATCGAACAAGGTCACCGATCTCAGGAATCCGACGGGTGCGGTGTTCGAGTTCGGCTTCGAGCCCACCGTGAAGGTGATCGAAGCCTATACATACGCAACCGCACTCGCGCCGATGCCCGCGCCGGCACCTGCGCAAGCGACCTCGATCACACCGCCAACCTTCGAGTTCAACATCAACGGTGGAGCGTGGCCCGGCTGGCCGGATAGCACGCGCGTTGACATGGAGTACAGCAATGCCCATCAGCACACTAACGGCAGGCAGCTAGAAACCGCCTGGGCGCAAGATTACCGAGCACCGGGCGATCACACGAGCGTGAGGTGGACAGATTTTGCGTCTGCTGGGGCGCCGACGCAGGGTTATTACTGGCCTGAGAATGACAATCAGTTGTACGAGACGGACAACATGCCGTCTCTGTACATGCCGTGGAAGCAATGGATCGCACTCTGGAACCTGAAAGTTATTGACGTCGGAGCCAATCCACCAGCTGCTCTTCTACGCTACGCAACCGCTGCCGACTGCGCAGCGGCTTACGCAGTGCCGACTGGGCTCGACATGAGCCTTGTATTCGACGTCATCCTCGGTCCTGGCGCGCTCGCCTCCTATGTCAACAGCAACTACAACCCGGCATGCTTGGTGAACCCGGATGGGAATTTCACCTGCTGGTTCGGCGGTGGGTATTACTACAATTATCTCGCAGGGAATCCTCCAGCGATGCACTTGATCGACGACAACCCGAACTATCCGGCGACGAGCTCCAGGCCGCTGCGCTTGCGCGCGTGGACGTATGCGGGGCCCTCTCCGAACTCTGAGCGCCACGCCGTGAAGATCGGCGATTGGATTTATTGGGGTGGCGGCGGGGTGTCAGATGACTTCACAAGAGGAAAGGAATTTTACAGGGTTTACGTGCCCGACTTAGTGAACAGTCAGAAAGTCACGCAAGAGCGCATCGCGGACGCCCCA
>QHYQ01000356.1 GCA_003224175.1 Acidobacteriota bacterium | reverse complement strand
AACGATTGCAACTGCTCCAGGCGGCGCACATTCGCGGCGCTGGATTCGGCCGCTGCTTTTACCGCGCTGAGATTGCTGATCGCCTGGTCGGTTTCCTGTTGGGATACGGAGCCCGTGCTCACGAGGTCTTGCCAGCGACCCGCCGTAATTTTGGCAATGTTCAGGTTAGCCTGCGCCGTATCCAGGTCCGCTTGAGCCTGCTGAAGCTGCTGGTCGACTTCGGGGGTTTCGATCTCCGCGAGCAACTGGCCCTTTTGGACATGCGCGCCAATATCGAAATACCACTGCTTGAGATAGCCGCTGGTTCGCGCATAGATCGGTGCATCGCTGAATGCCTGCGTATTCCCGGGCAGGACAATTTCCTGTGTGGGGGCTCCTTCTTTCGGAAAGACCACGGCGACGGTGGGAATCGCGGTCTCTTCGGTTCTTTGTTTGAGTCGCGATTCGGCTAATGCGCGCGAATGGATGCCGGAGTAAATCAAGAGACCGAGAGCAGCGAGCGCGGCCGCGGCGAGGAGAATCGCTGTTCGCCGGCGGATTCCCGGCATGTGTTGGAATTGATCCGGGCTCGGTTGCGTGCTTTGCAATTCGATCGTTTCTGGTTCGCGGGTCGTTGTCACATTTTCCTCGCTCGATGCCATTGGCTTTCCTCTTAACTCAGGCTTGAATTGGTGCAGGCCCGCCTGCGGATTGTTCCTGGAAACCTGAAGGAACACGTCGTCCGTGTAGCAAGCCGAAGACCGCAGGGACGAAGATCAGGGTGGCCACAGTGGCGCACAACAGGCCGCCAATAACGGCGCGCCCGAGTGGCGCATTCTGTTCGCCGCCCTCGCCGAGCCCGAGCGCCATAGGAATCATGCCGACGATCATGGCGAGTGCGGTCATCAGCACCGGTCGAAACCGGGTGAAACCGGCTTCGATGGCGGCTTCGATCGGATCTCCGTGGAGCCGGAGCTGCTCTTTCGCAAAAGACACAACAAGAATGCTATTTGCCGTTCCGACGCCCATGCACATGATAGCGCCCATCAACGCTGGGACGCTGAGTGTCGTATGCGTGAGGAACAAGAAACCGACGATACCGGCAAGAGCTGCAGGGAGTGCCGAGATGATAATGAACGGATCGAGCCAAGACTGAAAGTTCACCACGATCAGGAGATAGACGAGAACGACGGAGAAGACGAGTCCCCCCAGCAACCCGAGGTACGAGGTACGCATGGTTTGCAGCTGGCCTCGAACGGTGATGAAGCTGCCGCGCGGCAAGGATTTTCGGTTGGCATCCACGATGCGCGTGACTTCGCGGCCTACCGCTCCCAAGTCGCGGCCTTGAACGGCGGCGTAAATATCGACCACGCGCCGAATGTTATAGTGGTTGATTACTTCCATTTCGTTTGCCCGTTTGATGGAAGCGACATCCGCGAGAATTTCAGGCCGAGCGGCGGTCGCCGCGTTCAGCGGAGTGTTCTGGAGGTCTTCCAGGGATTGAATCGAATATTGCGGAGTCTGGGTCACCAGGTTGTAGCTGACGCCATTGTTGAAATTCAGGAAGAACATCGGGGTGATTTGGAAGCTGCCGCTGAGTGAGTTCAGCAGGCTGTTGGCAACGTCACGCTCGGTGTAACCGCCTTGGGCCGCCTTGGTACGATCCACGGCTACATCGAACTCAGGGTAGTCGAACGTTTGCTGTAGACGAGCATCGGCGATGCCCGGAACCCGCTCAACCTCGCGCAGCATCCCGGCTGCGACTTCGCGATTGCCTTCAATATCGGCTCCCTCGATTTGGATATCGATGGGCGCGGGCAGACCAAAGTTCAAGACCTGAGTGACGATGTCCGAAGGTACAAAGTAGAACGTCGTCCCCGGGTATTCACGTGGCAGCGTCTCCCGCAGGCGCTCCACATAACCATCCGTGGCGTGGTGATGTTCCTTAAGAGAGACCAAGACATCAGCGTCACCCGCCCCGATGAGGCCCGATGTGCTGTGCATGAAATTGACCGTGCTGTAAGGCAGACCGATGTTGTCCAGGATGTTGTCCACCTCGCGCCCGGGGATCTCCCGGCGTATTGTGCCCTCAACCAGATCGCACAGCTTCGCGGTCTCCTCAATTCGCGTGCCGCTCCTGGCGCGGAGATGGAGGATGAATTGACCGCTGTCGGTGTTCGGAAAGAAATCCTGCCCGAGCCATGGCATGAGGAGAACCGACGCGGCGCAGGTCAGAAGAAACGTGGGGATGAAGAGGACCCGCCGGCGGACAAGCGCCGTGAGTAGGGCGTAGTAGGCATTCCGAAGGCGTTCGAATCCTCGCTCGAACGCTTGCTGGAACCGCACGAGAGGATTCCTTGAACCATCAGGGTCCCGCTGTTCCGGCCTGAGCAGATACCTCGCTAGTGTAGGAACGAGCGTCCGGGAAAGTAAGTACGATGCGAGCATCGCGAACACGACAGCTTCCGCAAGAGACACAAACAGATATCGCGCTACGCCGCCCAAAAAGAACATCGGCAAAAACACGATGCAGATGCAGAGCGTGGATACCAGAGCGGGCACGGCGATCTGTTGCGCGCCATCGAGAATGGCCCTGACGGTCTCCTTGCCCATGGCCAAGTTGCGGTTAATGTTTTCGATCTCGACGGTCGCGTCATCAACGAGCATGCCGACAGCAAGCGCCAAGCCTCCCAAGGTCATGATATTGATGGTTTCTCCGAGAAAGCTGAGGATCATGACCGACGTCAAGATGGATAGCGGAATGGAGACGGCGATGATCAACGTGCTCCGCCAGCTTCCCAGGAAGAGCAGAATCATCAACCCCGTGAGACACCCGGCGAGGAGGGTCTCGCGAATGACACCGTTCACGGCGCCTCGGACGAAGATGGACTGATCTGCCAGAGGCAAAATCTTGAATTCCGGGGGCAGGGTCTGCGCGACACGCGGAAGAAGGCCGCGAATGCCTTTCACGACGTCGATTGTCGAACCGTTCCCGGCCTTGAGCACGGACACCAGAGCGCCTCGATGACCATCCTGACGCACGATGTTGGTCTGCGGCGCGAAAGCGTCGCGCACATTTGCGACATCACGAAGATAGATCGTGGAATTCCCAACGACCTTGACTGGGAGGTCGTTTAGTTCGGGGACGGTCCTCGTACTGGCGTTCAGTCGAACGTCGTATTCGAATGGACCCATCTTTGCGGTCCCGGAAGGCAAAATGAGATTTTGCTGCTGCACGGCAGTAAGAACGTCTTGTGCCGCCAGACCTTTCGACTGCATCAGGCCGGGATTCAAATCAATCATGACTTGGCGTTGCTTCCCGCCATAAAGGAATGGAATGACGGCCCCAGGCACCGTCACCAGTTGGGGCCTCAGGAAATTCTGTCCGAGATCGTTCAACTGCTGCTCGGAGAGTCCATTTCCGGAAAGGCCCAGCTGCAGAATCGGCACGGTCGAAGCGCTATAGTTGATGATCAACGGAGGCAAGGTCCCGGGCGGCAGGAATCGCAGGATGGTTTGGGATCCCGACGTCACTTGTGCATTCGCGGTGTCCAAACTCGCCCCGCGTTGCAGGTAAATCTTGACGATGGCTTGACCATTTACCGTAGTTGATTCGATGTGTTCGATGTTGTCGACGACGATTGTTAGCAGTCGTTCAAACGTATTCGTGAGCCGGCCTTCTAATTCCTCGGGGTTCATGCCGGTGTACTGCCATGCCACAGCGATCACCGGGATGTCGATATTCGGGAAAATATCGGTCGGGGTGCGAAGGATCATGACCGGGCTCAGAACCAGAATAAGTACGGCCAGAACGATAAAGGTATAAGGCCGGTCCAGAGCTACTCGAACAATCCACATAACAAGACTCCCTCAGTCGAATCGCGACTTGACCGCGCCAGGCACAAGTATCAGATGAGACCGTACGGTCTCTTGTCGCAACAAATTTTCGTACCCCCCGAAAAAAGCCGTTTTGGGAACATCCAGGCAGTCGAATAGCTGGTTCCGAATACTGAACGACCAGGCAAAACAACATCCGAATGAACTACAATTTTTGGCGTACTCTCCGCACTCGGAACAACGTTTCGGGATTTTGGGCCTGGCTTGCTTTTCTCTTAGCGACCCGAAAAAAACCAGTGCACCCTTTTCCATCGCGGTCTCGCGTTTGAATAGTGACAGGAGCGGGTGTGGATTTGCTGCGTCGGTACTGAGCATCACTCCTCGCTTCGCGCCC
>QHYQ01000026.1 GCA_003224175.1 Acidobacteriota bacterium | reverse complement strand
TGCCGACGACGGCCAGATCCAGGAGGATTTTCCGGCCGATCTGACCCTGCGGATCGCTTCCGCCTGGACCGGCCAGCCTCCGAGCGCCACAAAGGAAGAGGACAACACGGAGGAAGATCAGTGGACCGTCTCCGAAGAGTTCGCGGAACTTCGGCCGCTGCGCAAATATAGCTGGCCCGATGGCCAGCAGGTCTACATCTCCACGGTGACGGGCGATGTCGTCCAATACACCACGCGCGCCTCTCGCCTCGCAGCATACTTCGGCGCGATTCCGCATTGGCTCTATTTCACTCCGCTGCGCAAGCGCGGGCAGCAATGGAGCCGTCTGGTCATCTGGGTGTCTGGATTCGGAACCGTGGCGGCCATGCTGGGCATCACGATTGGGCTTTGGATCTACTCGCCGTCTCGAAATTATCGGTACGCAGGCGCGCCCGCCAGCTTCCCTTATCGGGGACAGAAACGCTGGCACGCAATTCTCGGCCTCTTGTTCGGACTTTTCGCCTGCACCTGGGCTTTCAGCGGGATGCTCTCCATGGATCCCTTCCCCAAATTGCAGGAAGGTGCGGCGGATGGAACAGACGCTCGGCTCGCCGCAGCGATTCGTAAAACACCGGCGCTCGAGGCTTTCGCCGCTAAGCCTCCGGTGCAGGCATTGGCGGAAGCCCAGGCTACTGCCGCGTCCGAGGTAAAGGAGCTGGACCTGACCTCCTGCGCGGGAGAGCCGGCCTATTTAGCCCTCATGGGAGCAAAGGAGACGCGCGTAATTCCCGTCCGCGGCCAGCCCGCCGCCGAATTTGATCGCGATCGGATTATCGCCGCTTTAGAAAAAGCGGCGCAGCCGCTCGCGCTCACCGAAGTGCGGCTGGTTACGAAATACGAAGCCTACTATCTCGACCGCAACAATCAGTTGCCCCTGCCCGCAATTTTTGTGCAATTGAACGATCGAGCCCACTCTATGTATTACGTCGACCCCAAGACCGCCCGCATCGTGCAAAGCTACAATTCCAATTCGCGCTGGAATCGCTGGCTCTATCACGGCCTGCATTCGCTCAATCTGCCGTGGCTCTACAAATACCGCCCGGCGTGGGACATCGCCGTAATTTTGCTTCTCCTCGGAGGCAGCTCGCTCTCCGTCACCGCGCTGATCTTGGCGTGGAACGTCCTCTGGCGCAAGCTCGCCCCCTGGTCCGCTGGCTAGGGCGCGGCCATCAATCGAGCTATGAATCATCACTGTGTCGCTGGAATTCCTCGTGGAGCACCACCGCTGCTTCAACGGTTCTGCCGCGCGAAAAGACTTCGAGCCTCCAGGCCCAATCCTGGAGGCTCGAGAGGCTCGGCTAGGTCTTAGAATTCGCCAAACACCAGCACCTGTTTTGATCCGCCAAATCTCAGTTCCTTAAGTGTGTGCGAACCGTCGGCATTATTGCTATAAACGACAGCGTCGGCTGGGTACTTGGTATCCCGCTCCACCAATTTCCCGGCGGCGGTAGCCACCACCTGGCCATTCCTTCTAAACGTCACCGTCGCCTCCGGACTGTGCGAGACCCACTCAACTTGGTAAAACCCCGGGGTCATCTCTGCCCCATTCAGCTTGACCGGAGTCCTGAACGAAAGCGTGCGCGAACTCGCCGCCGCTGCCCAAAGGCTCGCAACCAAAACGATTGTCAGCACCACCCAGATGTTTCCACGAAATCCCTTGTTCTTCATTTTCTTCTCCCGAAGCTCCTGGCTTGATTTCGGGTGGGTGGGTTGGTGAAGATTCTGATTCCCCCTCCTCGCCCGCGCCGGCTCTCGGCCGACGCACGAAAAATGCCTTTGCGCGCCGAGTACCTCAATGCACCGAAGGTAAAATGTTGGTAACACGCTAACTCCGGCCAATACAGCAGGTTAGTCGGCAAGGTAACGCCACAAACGTGAGCGTTGTATTGACGGAGGATGCTAGAATCGATCGATCCCGGAAAGTTTTAAAATGCAGTTCACACCGACGCAAACTTCCAACCCGCCGCCACCGCGCCTCATCCGCTTTGGGGTCTTCGAAGCGGACCTCAGCGCCGGAGAATTACGCAAAGGGGGCTCGAAGATTCGCCTGCAGGAGCAGCCCTTTCAGATTCTAGCCATGTTGCTGGAGCGGCCGGGTCAGATCGTCACGCGCGACGAGTTGCGCAGCAAACTTTGGCCGGGCGACACTTTCGTCGACTTCGAACACGGAGTGAACTCGGGCGTCGCACGGCTTCGCGAGGCGTTGGGCGATTCGGCCGATAACCCGCGTTATATCGAGACGCTGCCGCGGCGCGGCTATCGGCTGATCGTATCGGTCGATGGCGTGCCGCAAGCGCCGACCCCGACCGCCTCCGTCAATGGCGGCGACCCATCACTAGATTCGCGGCCCGCTCCGCAGGTTGACGCGACAAATTCTCCATTGCCGGTTCGCGCCGGCGCGGGCGGCGCCCAATTCACTTGGCGTCGCTCGCTCGCCTTAACGGTAGTGGCGGCAGTTCTCTTGAGCATCGGCGGCTATTTCTATTTGCGCCCGGCGCACGCGCTCACCGAGACCGACTCCGTTGTGCTGGCCGACTTTACCAATTCGACTCCGGATCCAGTTTTCGACAACACGCTGCGCCAGGCACTAGCCGTCAAGCTCGTCGATTCCCCATTCCTCAATATCGTTCCGGATGAACGCATGCGCGATACGCTGCGGTTCATGGGCCGGTCGGCGGACGAGCGATTGACCACGGTGACAACACGAGAGGTTTGCCAGCGGCTCTCCAGCAAAGCCATGCTCGCCGGCTCGATCACGCAATTGGACGATCACTATTCGATCCTATTGGAAGCGACCAATTGTGCCACCGGCGATTCCCTCGCCCGTGCGGGAGCGGAAGCCGTCGGCAAGGCCGGCGTGCTGAAGGCGCTCGACACCACCGCAGCGGATATCCGGCGCAAGCTCGGCGAGTCACTCAGCTCGATTCAAAAAAATGACGTCCCCATCGAGCAGGCCACCACCACGTCGCTGGAAGGCCTGAAGGCCTTTTCCCTCGGCCAGGCGGCGCGAAATCGCGGCATGGAGCCGCAATCGATTCCTTACTTCCAGAATGCCATCGAGCTCGACCCCAATTTCGCCATGGCCTATGCCGTGCTGGGCCAGGTGTATGCAAACATGGGGGAGAATGCGTTTTCTGTGGAGTACACGCAAAAGGCTTTCGATCGCCGCGAACGGGCCAGCGAACGCGAAAATTTCTATATCTCCTCGCACTACTACGAAAACGTCACCCGCGACCTGGACCGCACCACCCAGATCTATGAACTCTGGAGAAGCACCTTTCCGCGAGATGTGGTCCCGGCCATTAATCTTGGCGAGCTCTACCTGTCACTCGGCCAACTGGACAAGGCCGTTGCCGAACTGACCGACGCTCGGCGCCTCGACCCCGACAACGACTTCGCTTACGGCAATCTCCTCTTCGCCTATGTCGACCTGAATCGCCTGGATGAGGCCAAATCCACTTTCGACCAAGCTCGCGCTCGCGGACTCGATGGCCCGGACCTCCACCTTTGCCGTTATATCATCGCCTTCGATGAAGGCGATGCGGCGACGATGAAGCAGCAAGTGGCCTGGGCCTCCGACAAGCCGGCCGATCATGATATGCGAACGCTTGAGGCTGCCACTTCGGCTTACGTCGGCCGCCTGCGCGCTGCCGAAGAACTATTCCGGCAGGCCGAGGATTCTGCGCAACGTCATGGACGCAAAGAAACCGCTGCCGAAGAGCAAGCGTTAGCCGCTCTGGTGGAGGCAGAATTCGTCCGTCCTGGTGAGGCCAGGCAACTGGCTAAGGCGTCTTTGAATGCTGTCAAAAGCATCCAGGTCCATACCGTCGCGGCCTTGGCCCTCGCGCTCTCCGGGGAAGCTTCGGCTGCCGAGGCAATCGCCACTGACTTGGGCCAGCGCTTCCCCTCCGACACCCTGCTGAATGCCGTGGACCTTCCTACGATTCGCGCGGCGGCGGAATTAAGCCGCGGGAACGCCGGCGAGGCCCTTCGCCTTCTTCAGGCCACGCAGGCCTTTGACCTCAGCAAGGGCGACTCTGGAAGGATGCCGATCCGGATATTCCCGTCTTGCAGCAGGCCCGCGCCGAATACGCCCGCCTGCACTAGCTCTCTGAGGATTGGTGGATCGTAACGTTTAGCGGTTCGCGCCGCACTGCGCGCTGACCTCGGCTGCCAGCGCATCGTCCAGTTCCGCCTGCCGCGCATTCGCCGCGGCGCAGAGTTGTGCTGCGCCCAACCCCACCACGCCGCGCAGGTCGGCGTTCTGCATATTGGCGCCGCTCAAATCAGCGCCGCTCAATACCGCTCCTTGAAAATTACTACTGCTCAAATCGGCGCGCCGCAGGTCCGCGCCCATCAGGATGGCACTGCCCAACTGGCTCCCCTGGAGCCGCGCGCCGGCCATTTTCGCGGTTGATAGATAGGCCCCCCGCAAATCGCTTGTTTTCAGATTGGCGCCTTCGAGATTGGCCTGGCGCAAATCGGCCTGTTCCAGGCTGGCCCTCTCGAGCCAGGCATTGCGCAGGTCGGCGCCATAGAGGACCGCGCCATCGAGCTTGGCATCCAGCAGAAGCGCTCCGGTCAGCGACGCGAAAGAAAGATCCGCTTTCTCCAGTTCCGCGCGAATCAGGTTCGCTTTTTCCAGGTCGGCCGATTGCAACATCGCGCCATTCAGCTTGGCTTGGTCGAGCGCCGCTGATTGCAGGCTGGCTTGACGCAAATTCGCCTGGCGCAAATCGGCTTCAGAAAGGTAGGCATAGCTCAGGTCCGCCTTCCGCAAACGCGCCTTCACCAGAAATGCGCCGTAGGCCTGCAGATATCGCAGGCGGAGTCCATTCAGGCTGGCGCCCTGAACCCGGCTGATCTCGCCCTCGCTTCCCGTCCAGACTGCAGGCTTTCTGGAAATTTCCGCTTCGGTCACCTGCGCGTAGGGATCGTACCCAATCAGCCAAAGCGTGTCGGCCGCCCATGTCCACGGGCTCCCCGAGCTGATTCCTCGTGCCTGATTTCCGCTGTGCGGAACGCCGCCGATGGTCCCGATCGAAACTAGGCACAGCATCAAACCGAATCCGGCGCCGATGGGTATTCGCAACGGTATGACCTTCTTGTCTGGAGCTCGGCGCGGCTGCGCGGCTGAATCTACGGCTGGATTCGCTAAGAATCCCTGCGCCCCCGCCAACTCCTCTTCGGCCGGAGCCACCGCCTGCCGCGGTAATTCGCCCCGCGGTCCTGAAAATAGGGCGGAGTCGTCACTTCGGAAGGCCCGCGCCGCCGAACGCGGAAAATACATTGCCGCGGTGGTTGCCGCCGCGATCAGCGCTGCGTGCAGGATCGTGCCTCGCACATCCTGCAGCGTCAGGTACCGCCCCCAGAAGATCGTCATCGTCGCCGGCGCAACCCAATACAGCAAAATAATGCAGATCGCTTTCTCCACACCCCCCAGCGCCGAGTGCCGCTCTCGTAGCCATTTGAAATAGTTGCGCGCGGGCCAGCTGACAATCCAAGGCAGGCTCTCGTCCAGGCGCCGCCCATCCTCGAAAATTGCCGGCAGGGCCGCCGTCGCTTCCCAAAGTCGCTGCAAGTACACGCCTAGCCACAAATAGAGCCCGCCAATCAGCACTGGGCACAACAGAAAGAATTGCGCGAGCGGCACCCCGTTCCGGAGTACCGGGAACGGAAGCAAGGCGGCATTTCTCAGGATCTGCGCGTCGGAAACAGTGACGACTCTCCAGCACGCCAGCGCATTGAGCAGCAGCAATGCGCCGACCAGCCAGTTCGCATGCCTACCCCGGCGAGATACATACTTCAAATCCTCTCTCGTCGCTAGTTCCGCGGGTAATTTGGCGAACGTAAGATTGCTCCCCGCCAGCTCGGCCGCCATTAGTCCCGTGGCGCCCTCCAAAATCGCGCCTTGTAGATTTGCCTCGCGTAATCGCGCTCCCAATAGGTTCGTGCCTTCAAGATTTGCCTGCAGCAGACTGGCGCCCTGAAGATCGGTCAGGAGCAGATCGGCGCCTTTCAAGACCGCCTCATTCAGGAGCGCGTTCCGCAGGTTCGTGTCGGTTAGATCGGCGCCCTCCAGGTTGAGGCGAGAAAGGTCCGCCTGCCGGCCGGTAGCTCCGCTCGATTTGACCCACTCGCGGTGCTCCTCAAGGATAATTTCGAGGTCGACTTTGGCTGAGCGCGGCGCAGTGCGTCGCGACGCTGTCTTATCCGCTTTTATGATCTCCAGATCCATAAGCGCAACCTTTCGCTGTAGACGACGCCAACTCCGATCAACTTTCGCGTGAGGCTAGCGTCTTTGGTCGACGCGCACGGAAGCGCTGGGCCGCCCTTAAATGCCCGTCACCGCCTGGAGACCACTCTAGCTTCCGGATTAGAGGGAAACAATCGCGCTGTGTGGCAGGTTTTCCGCGGTGGAAACTGACCCTCCGGCCAGCCTTAGCCTGGTGCGGAAGCTCTTGCTGGCCGAAAGCTCAGTTCTCTTAGCC
>QHYQ01000130.1 GCA_003224175.1 Acidobacteriota bacterium | reverse complement strand
TTTTGGCGCCGCAACTGAAGCGCTTTTACGTCGCTGCTCCCCGAGACAAGGAGAAGGCAGCGGAAGTCAAGATATACGAAGTCCTTTAACGCCGCCGCACTGCGTAGCGACGCTTACTGAGCAGCGATCTATCGTGGCGGTACGATCAGCGGGAAGTGTAGGTTTTGCTGAAACCGTTGCGGCTGTTCGTGACGGTGAATTTGCCGTCAGGCTGGACCGAAGCTTTGATCCAATTCCCCTTGCAATCCGAGGTTTCCTCGAGGTTCGCGATCATGTCTGGCGAAGTATTGTGGCTGGGGTCCGGATCGAGCAGCGACAGGTGTTCCTGCCAGATTCCTTCGATTCCAGGTATCTTGGCGAGCCGCAGATAGGCAACTTTTTCATACGGAGCTGGACCGCCAGGCGTGATCGATTTGACGCCGTTGTCCACCTGCCCCATGCCCTTCCTCGGCCCGTTGTTGACGACCACGACTTGTGGCTTGATCGCGTCGAGGAACGCGGGCGCTCCTGCGCCGTCGAATGCGCCGTGGCGGCTGGTTTGATAGACGGTTACAGCGCCCAGCTTGTTTACCGGGCAGCCGAGCTCCATCTCCTTCTCCCAGTCGAGATCGATCAGATTCAGGTATCTAAACTTGCCATAGCTCGCCAGCACGCCCGCCACGCGCTGATTTTCGAGTCCAATTGGAGCTTTTTGTTCCGCGGTGGCACAAAGCGGATTGGGCCCGCCGCCGTTGACCGGCTTCGCCAGAACCTTCTGATCCGAGGCGACCACGAGGACACGAAGTCCCTTGACCGGGATCTCATCTCCCGGCTTGACGATGGTGCGCTTGCCTGCGGAGGCAGTCGTGTAGCTGTCCAGCCATTGCTGATTTTCCTTCTCGATGGCATCGCCGTGGTCGTAGAATTTGCCAATGGGCAGCATTTTGGAGAACGCGGCGAGCCCGCCCACATGGTCTGCGTGGAAATGGCTGATGAGCAGATAATCTATTTTTTTCAAGCCGGCGAGTTGCGCCGCGGCGTAGACGCGTTCGGCATCCCGGTCGCCGACCATCCATCCGGTGTCGATCAGGAACGATTCGCCGGACGGCGAGACAATCAAAGTGGCCGCGCCTCCCTCGACGTCGATCCAGTAAATATCGAGAGGCTTAGATTGCGCGTGCAGCGTGCTGGACGGAACGAGCAGTAACGCGAGGAGTAAGAGGAGCAGCATGATAGACCTCCTGAATCTGTCGGCCGGTTCTGGCTTGGGGACCACTTCGGCGAGCCGGGCATTTTCATTCAGCGCCAGCGTGCGCGCAAGTGTATCAAAATGTGGGCTGGCCATGGCTCCCATTGCGGTCGGTTAAGAAATCTGCTATCCCTACTCCCAATAATGCGATCCTGGGGCGATAATGCTGTCCTGGGCAGTCGATGCGAAATCTGGAAGCCTCGATCTAGCGGGGCATCTGGCGGGGGCAGGCATGAAATACGGCTCGATGATTCTGCTATTTTCGATTTTGCTGTTCCCACTCACACTTCCGGCACAGAACGGCAATAACTCGCCGGCTGCGCCCAATGATCCAGTGACCCTTGGCCGGCGTCTTTTCCAGCAAAACTGCAGCGTATGCCATACGCAAGCAACACTCACGAACCCGATGTATGGTCCTTCTTTATACCGCGACCTCGTGAACGGCAGAGAAGACGCTGTCCGCGATTTCATCGGAAAAGGATCGGACAAGATGCCTGGCTTTCGGTACGGGCTAAAAGCCTCCGAGATCAATGCAATCGTTGAGTATTTGAAAACTGTCCCGAAACCGGCGCAGCGCGGTCCGCAAAAGGGTGAAGGTCCAGTCGATTAGAACTTAGCATTAGAAATAAGGAGCAGAGCGATGAGGAATACGCGAATCTTTTCGTCGGAACGTGTCACCGGGATCCTCATTCTTGCAATTATGGCCCTCACATTGATCGTCTCGCTTTCGGCCTGGGCCTATGGAGCCGATGAGAGCGGAGCCCTGCTCGCAGGAACGGTGAAATCAGACTCCGGAGAAAAGATGAGTGGAGTGACCGTCTCCGCCAAAGCGGAAGGGCGCACCATCACGACGAGTGTCTTCACCGACCAGCAAGGCGATTACTATTTTCCTCCGCTGGCGCCGGGAGAATATGAAGTTTGGGCCCAGGCCGACACTTTCGAGACAGCCCGCGCGAAAGTGAATTTGTCCGCCACGCGCCGTCAGGATTTTGTGCTGAAAACGCTGAAGGATTTTCAAAGGCAATTGACCGGCGACCAGTTGCTGGCATCATTGCCCGACGCCACGCCCGACGATCGCCGCTTGAAGCGAGTATTCCGCAATAGCTGCACGAGCTGTCACCAGCCCAACTACATTCTTCAGGAGCGCTTTGACACTGCGGGCTGGACGGCGATCCTTGATCTGATGAAGCGCGTCAATGTCGCCGGCGGCTATCTGGGGGACAAAAGCGAGCCTGCGCCCGTCATCGATTTCCATGAGAAAGCATTGGCGGCTTACCTTGCACGGATCAGCGGGCCTGAGTCGAGCGCCATGAATTTCAAGCTGCGCCCGCGCCCGACCGGAGAAGCAGCCAGGGCCGTTTTTACCGAGTATGACGTGCCCATCGCGCCAGACGAAAAATCAGGAACCGAATACATCACCAACGACGGCAGCGATTGGTCTCTCGGCACGCCCTCGAGTTTGAGCGGCGCCCACGGCATCCACGACGCGCAAGCCGATCTGCAGGGCAATATCTGGTTTTCCTATAACGTTTCCAATCACGACATCAGCTTGGGGAGAGTGGATGCTAAGACCGGCGCGCTAAAGATGTTCAAGGTGCCCGGATTGCACGGCATGGCCGCCAATGGTCACGGCCTCGTCAGAGATCAGCAAGGAATCCTCTGGTTCAATATGACTGCCGGCGTGGAAGGCGGCCAGGGACGATTGGCCAAAATCGATCCCGCTACTGAAGAGATCGCGGTGTTTACGGTGCCCGAGGGGATGACCGGCCCCACCGCCACAGCCGGAACCTCGGATGTGGATGGTAAAGGCAAGATTTGGTCTACCACCGGCCCCGGGGCCGTTCGCTTCGACCCGGAAACGAAACAGTTCACCGAGTTCAAGTCTCCCCTCTATAAAAACGCAGATGGGATCGGAAACACCTATGGTCTGGCCGCGGATGGCGACGGAAATGGCTGGTGGGCGCAGATGAATATGGACACCGTCTCCAAAGCCGATATCAAGTCCGGCAAAGTCACTCAGGTCAAGATTCCCCCGGTCCCCGGACAGATGGAACTCGCCACGGAGGAAGAGCGCAAAGTCTATGCTGCCGCCGGATCCACTTGGAATACCGCGGTGCCCTGGGCGGAGGGACCCCGCAGGATGGGCGCGGACAAAAATGGCCACGTGGTTTGGGTGTGCGATTGGTGGGGAGGAAGCCTCGCCAAGATAGACACTCACACCTTAAAAGTGAACATGATTCCGCTCCCCAGGCCGGACGCCCTGCAGCCTTATCAGGCGCAGGTGGACTCAAACCATAACGTGTGGATCAACCTCATGAACGCCGACGAAGTCGCGAAATTCGATCCTAAGACGTCCAAGTGGGTCGAATATCCCTTCCCCACGCTTGGCGCCGAGACGCGGTATGTTTCCTTGCTCGAAAAAGACGGCGGGATTCAGGTCATTCTTCCCTATTCGAGGGCCAGGAAAGTGGCGCGCATGACCTTGCGCAGCGAAAAAGACTTGCAATCGCTGAAAGCTCAGGCTCGCCTCGAGCAGGCCCGCGCGCTCTAAAGGGCTAAGCGTGCAGGTTCGGCCTAGGGCCGAAAACGATCTTCCGGTCGCTGAGCCGGGGTTAGCTACTTTTTCGATTCGGATATTTTCTGCAGATTCGAGAAGTTGACGTTGTCTTCGCAGATGGTTTCCTCGATCTTCCAGTCGGGCTTCAGATCAAAGACCATGTGTGAGACCCACGGTTTGGTATAAGCCTTCGGATCCTCGATGGTGATGTCGTTCACCAGCGTGTCGTGGCTCATGCGCTGTATATGCTCCACCAGGTGCAGCTGATCGCTGTGCGGATGGCCCGCGTAATCGAGCCAGGTCTTTTCATTGAAACCGATGGTATCGACGACCAGCGTATTCCCTTCCCACTTGCCGATCGACTCCCCCATCCACGTGGGATTTAAATCCGCCGTGTGCTGCCTTCCATCGGTGAAGACTTCGCGCACGAAGTGATCGTACTCAAAGAACATCATCACTCGGCCGGGCGCTTGCAGAATCTCGAGTGGAGCGCCTCGCACGAGGTAAATTTTAGGCACTCCCGGGGGGAAACATTGGGCCACCGGATCATTCGTCTGGGCCAAAGTGACGGCGTGAGGTCCGACATTAGGCTTGGCGGCTTTGAACTTTTCGAGTCCCCATGGCGTCATGGGCGGCTCCTCGTTGGTCAGAGATAAGGCGATCTCGAAAAGTGTGTACTTGCGCTTGTTGTCGGGAGGGCGCCGCGAACGCCTCCAAACGCCCGCAAGGTCTGGCGTCGTGCCTATGGCAGCCTTCGTGCCTGCAGCCGGGCCCTTTGTCGCTCCCGTGCCGGCCGCCGGGCCATTACTTTGACCGAGCACGCCACAGGCAAAGCCCACCGCCGCCAGCAGCGCGAAGGCCGTCAACCAATTGCGCATTGCGGCTCTCCAGAGGGAGCGTTCATTGCCCGGCATAATCCTCGCCGCGTTCGAGTCCAAGCTCCTTGCCGCTGGCCAAAACCACCTTGGTCAGACGCATCGACGGCGAGGCATTCTTGGCAGGATTCCCGGTGACCGTGATTTCGTCACCCGGTTTGAGAATGCTCTTCGTCCAGCCGCTTCTCGATAGAGTGGCGATGCCCACCGCTTCGAGAATCCAGTTTTGGACCTTGCCCGCCGAGTCCTTGACATCGAGGAATATCTGCGCATGAGGGTTCTGGAAGCGGAATTCGGTTACGGTTCCCTTCAAGGTCGTTGATTTGTTCGAGTCATACCCCGCCGCGCCGTGGTGTGCGAAGGCCACACCGGAAACCAGCAAAAGAGCGGCAGCCAAGGCAAAACGCGCTGCGAGTTTGACGTTCATGGAAGAGAACCTCCGATTGCACGCGACTATTCCATTGCTATATGCGCTTTGTCAATGCCCATCCCGCCCGGAAGAGTGCACGTTGAGTCGTCTTTCCCTAACCACAGACCGGAAGACGGCGCTCAGGGCTTCAGGATGTCCTTGAAGAAGCGCGCCATAGCCACCTTGTATTGCTCATCGGCGCGCACTTCCGATGGGTTCTGCGGCCGCGTAAAGCCGTGCGTGGTGCCGCTGTAGAGGTTGAGCTCGAAGTCCACCTTGGCGGCGCGCAGTTGCGAGATCAGAGAATTGACCTCCTCCATCGGGGCGACCGGGTCTTCGGCGCCGTGCAGGATGAGGACGTGGCCCTTGATGTTCTTGGCGCCTTCCGGCGTGAAGTTATTGAACGAGCCGTGCACCGAGATGAAGCCGAGAAGCGGCGCGCCCGTTTCGATCAGCTCGATCCCGGTGGTGCCGCCAAAACAGTAGCCGACTGCGGCCAGCTTCGTAGGATCGACCATCGGCTGCGCCTTGAGGACATCGAACCCAGCCAGGGCGCGCGCACGCATCAGCGGACGGTCGTTGTTGTAAATTGTGATGAGTTTCGTCATCTCCGGAACGTCCTTGGGCACCACGCCCTTGCCGAAAATGTCCTCGGCAAATACGACATAGCCGAGCTTGGCGATCATCTGGGCATCCGCCAGGGTATTCTCCGAGAAGCCCGACCGATCATGGATCATCAAAACAGCGGGGCGCCGTCCCTGGACAGAGTCGTCATAGATGAGATAGCCGGAGAGCGCCGTGTTGCCCTGCTTGTAGTCGATCCACTGGGTTTTCGTGGCCGCTTGCGCCGCGCCGGCCTGCAGGACCATGGCAGCGGTGGCCATGACGAAAGAGGTCAGTCGTGCGATCTTTATGGGGGCGATTTTCATGGGCTCCTCCCGAATGCGTTTGCACAGCTGCTGCATTGTGCGCATTTTGGCAGCGCGCGGCAAGACCCTTGTGGCAAGCGGGCCGGTGTGAATATGTAACCCACCTGCTCCCGGGACGAGGCCGGAGTGAGCACTGGCACCGAATTGTGTTAGAGTCGGCGGCGAAATCCGTCCAGGGAGGGGCCCATGAAGTCACCCGCGCTGAAATCCTCTTCGGCAGCATCCCGCGGAGCCGCGGCGCAACTTTGGGTCGCAGCTTTCCTCCTGGCGCTAGTCCCAGTTCTGGCTCGTGGTGCGTTCGCTCACGATATTCCCAATGATGTGACCGTGCAGGCCTTTGTGAAGCCCGCTGGAGACAAGCTTAATCTGCTGGTTCGCGTCCCGCTGAATGCCATGCGCGACACAGAATTTCCCGAGCGCACTCAGGGATATTTGGACCTGGACCGAATGGACGCCTCGCTGCGCGAGACATCAAGCGTATGGATTGCAGAAGCCATAGAAATCTATGAAGACGATACTCGTCTCCCCAATCCGAAGATTGTTGACGTTCGTGTGTCGCTTCCATCTGACAAATCCTTTGCCTCTTATGACGAGGCCTTCGCTCACGTTACCGGCCCCCGCCTCACCAATAACGTGCAGGTCTATTGGAATCAAGTAATGCTAGACGTGCTCTTTGAGTATCCGATTCATTCCGACCAATCCCGTTTTTCCATTCATCCCGGGCTCGCGCGGCTCGGTCTGCAGGTCATCACGGCGCTGCGTTTTCTGCCACGCGGTGGTGCGGTCCGCGCTTTCGAATTCGTCGGCGACCCGGGCCTGGTGAGGCTAGACCCGCGCTGGCACCAGGCCGCCCTGCGATTCGTCAAGCTCGGTTTCTTTCACATCTTGGACGGTACCGATCACCTGCTGTTCCTGTTCTGTCTGGTGATTCCCTTCCGCAGCTTGCGCAAATTGATCCCCGTAGTGACCTCTTTCACCGTGGCGCATTCGATCACGCTGATCGCCAGCGCCTATAACCTTGCGCCGGACTTTTTGTGGTTCCCGCCGCTGATCGAGACGCTGATCGCCATGTCCATCGTCTATATGGCTCTCGAGAACATCGTGGGCGGAATCGGAGTGCAGCGCCGCTGGATGATTACGTTCGGGTTCGGTCTGGTGCACGGCTTCGGTTTCTCGTTCGCGCTGCGCCAGACGCTGCAGTTCGCGGGATCGCATCTATTGACGTCGCTGCTTTCCTTTAATATCGGCGTAGAACTCGGGCAATTGCTGGTTCTCGTGCTGCTCATTCCTCTGCTGCATGTTTTCTTCCGGTTTGCCGTGGCCGAGCGGACCGGCACGATCATCCTCTCGGCGCTCGTGGCCCACACGGGCTGGCACTGGATGATTGATCGCGGGGAACGGTTGCGTCAGTTCCCGTTCGCATGGCCGCTGGTCACCGCCGCCCTGCTGGCAAGCGCGATGCGCTGGCTCATGGTCATGCTGATTCTCGCGGGTCTTGTGTGGTGTGTGGCGAAGTATTGGCCGCTGAAATTCCCGATGCGCCAGCCATCTCGACGAAGCCGGCGGGACATTGGATCGACTCAAGTGCAAACCCCAGGGCATGGTTTCGAAACTGAAACGGGAGGAGAAATATGAAACGCAATCTGTATATCGGGCTCGCTTTTTTCGCACTCCTAATCGCGCTCGGCGTCGGTTCCACCGTGCTGGAGAGGAGCGCCGCCGTGGAAGCCGCGGGAGTACAGGCCCCGCACTTTGAAGTCGATCTCATGTGGCCGAAGCCGCTGCCAAACCATTGGCTCCTGGGCATGACTATCGGAGTATCGGTCGACGCCCAGGATCACATCTGGATCATTCACCGCGGCGGCTCGCTGGAAAGAATGGAAAACTACCTCGCCGCGAATCCGGCCGCCTCGGAGTGTTGCATGGCGGCTCCGCCTGTTCTCGAGTTCGACGAAGAGGGCAATCTCATCGGCCACTGGGGCGGACCTGGCCAGGGCTACGACTGGCCCGTCTCGAATCACGGAATCACCGTCGATTACAAAGGTAACGTCTGGATCGGCGGCAACGGCCGCGGTGCGCAAGTTGCCCCCCCGACGCAGGCCGCCGCTCTAAATGAGTCGCAGCCGGGCGGAGGACCGTTCAACGACAACATGGTCCTGAAATTCACGCAGGACGGCAAATTCCTGATGCAAATCGGGCATCCCGGTCAGAGCAAGGGCAGCAACGATCTCGAAAACCTCAAGGGTCCCGCTAAAATGTTCATCGATCAAGCGACGAACGAGCTTTACGTCGCCGACGGTTACGGCAACCACCGCATCATCGTTTTTGATGCGGACACCGGGAAATACAAGCGGCATTGGGGAGCCTATGGCCACAAACCGGACGACACCAGCCTCGGCCCCTACAATCCCGATGCACCTCCGGCGCCGCAGTTCCGCAATCCCGTGCACTGCACCGAACTCGCGAACGACGGCCTCTTATACGTATGCGATCGCGTCAACGATCGCATCCAGGTGTTCAAGAAGGACGGCACCTTCGTCAAAGAGGCCATCATCGCCAAGCGAACTCTCGGGGACGGCTCGGTCTGGGACATCGCCTTTTCCAAGGATCCCCAGCAGAAATATATCTTCCTCGCCGACGGTTCCAACGAGAAGGTCTACATCATGCTGCGCGACACCTTGGAAATCCTCACCAGCTTCGGCGACGGCGGCCGCCAGCCCGGCGAATTCTACGCCGTGCACAGCATCGCGACGGATTCCAAGGGCAACATCTTCACCACGGAAACTTATCGCGGCCAGCGCGTGCAGAAATTCCTTTATAAGGGCATGGCGCCCGTGACGAAGAAAGACCAAGGCGTGCTCTGGCCCAAAAAAGCTTCGTAAATTGCGGTCCGACAAACGGCCTGACATAGAACAGGGAACAAGCGTTTAGTCGATCATCCGGCGCTGAAACGGCCGCTCAGTCTGGCTGGTTTCAAGGATCAGCCGTGGTGGCCTGGGGATCAGCTTCCACAACCACGTCTACCTCGGCGTGCTCCTTCAACTTCACCTTTTTGCCATTGGCGTCTTCCAAGGCGTTGTCGATACGAATCTCTTTGTAGAGGTGATCAGCGTCGCGGACTTCGATCTCTGCTTTTTCGGGCAGGCTAGGATGAATCGGTTTAATGATTTTGCGAACCCATCCGGGCTTAGTGGTTAGGCGTTTTGGTCACGATATCCCCCGTGGACTGGGCGATGAACTATACCCGGAAGGAGCCAGCTTTGCCTGTAAGGTCAATACGGTACGGCAGACGAGATTGAGACGCAGGGTTGTGATAACGGAGCGCCGCCCTTCACGGTGGCGCCGTTACCCTGGCGCTAGACAAGCGCGCCGGGACTCTTCTTATAACGATTGACGATGGCGTCGGCGCTCGAATAGGCGAGCGCCTGAATGGTAAGTGTGGGATTGAAGCCGCTCATCGTGGGAAACGTCGAGCTTCCTATAACGAAGAGATTGGGAATGTCCCAACTCTGGCCGTAGCGGTTCACGACGGAAAGTTTTGGATCGCTGCCCATGCGCGTGCCGCCCTCGTGGTGGGCGCCGGGCGCCCCGGAGCCCGTCGGCGAACGCCAGACGTGCGTGGCGCCCGAGGCGCGGCCGAGTTCCTCCAGTTTATTCAGCAGGAACTCGATACGCGCGACCTCGTTTGGCCGGCGCCAGTCGTACGTGAGCCGCGGAGCGGGCATACCATACTGATCGCGCACGTGCGGGTCGAGGTCGACGGTCTGGTCCGCGTACGGCAGGTTTTCGGTTTGTGCGATGAACGCGGCGTAACGCGCGAAGTATTTTGCGAGGAAGTCGCGATAGGCTGCGCCCCATCGCGGAATTCCGGGCGGCGGATTCATGCTGATGGATGCGCCGATAGGACCGGCTTCCAGGTCGGCGGGAGTGACCGAGAGTTGCGCGCCGCGAACGAATTTCATGCCGCTGTGGTCGAAATTATCGGCGTTGAAATCGTCGAGGCTGTGTTTTTGCGCGCTCGGTCCCATGTAGATATTGACGTAACGATCGTCGAAGGCCACGAACACGCGGGCGCCGATGTGGGCCATCAGATGCTTGCCGAGCTGGCCGCTGGAATTGGCCAGGCCGTTGGGGAATTTGGCGGTTTTGGAAAGCAAGAGCAGGCGCGTATTGTCGTAGATGAACGTAGCGAGGATGACGAGATCGGCCTCGATCGTATTGTCGGAGCCGTCCGCGGCGTAATACGAGACGCCGGTGACGCGTCCGCTGTTATCGCTATTCACGCGATAGCACATCGTGCCGGTGAGCAGCTTGAAATTGCCGGTGGCATCGGCTTCGGGAAGCTTGGTGACGAGAATGCTGGATTTTGCGGCCATGTGACAGCCGAAGGATTGGCAGAAACCGCAGTAGGTGCAGCCGGCGCGGCCTTGATAGGGCTGCGAGAGAATGGCGCGCGGCGAGGAGAACGGGTGATAGCCAAGCTTCTGCCCTGCGGCTGCGAAGATGACACCGGATTGGTCGGGCAGCAGTGCGGGAAGAGGATATTCGCGGCGGCGCGGCGCTTCAAAGGGATTGCCGGCGTCGGTCTTGCGCCCCTGCAGATTGCCGGCTCTGCCGGAGACGCCGAGTTCGTATTCGGCCTGGTCGTAGAAAGGCTCGAGGTCGGCGTAAGTCAAGGGCCAGTCGGTGAGCGATGAATCCGCGGGAATCGCCGAGGCACCGTAGCGTTCGATGGTGTGGGAGCGCGCGCGGAAGTCGTCTTCGTGAAAGCGCCAGGAAAGGGCGCCGTAGTGGACCGTCCCGCCGCCAGCCTGATTGCCATAATTCAGAATCGGCAGCGGCTTGGCATTGGTTTTCGCGTCGGGGCGCCAGGTAACCGGCTGCCGCTTCGAACTGGGGCGCAACTCCTGGCGCTGGAAGTAGCGCAATTCATCGAGCGCGCTGAAGTCTTGAGTGGTGAGGCGCGGGCCTCGCTCGAGGCCGATGACCTTCATTCCGGCTTTGCCAAGTTCGGCGGCGAGGATCCCACCTACTGCGCCTACGCCCACGATAACGACGTCTGTCTTTTGGGTGGCCATGGCTCACTCCGTGCGTTGCGGGTTTTTGGCTTGCGCTTGCAGGCCGGCCTGCGCTTGCAAACCGGTCATCGGTGCGCGCGTGAAGGTTTGCTTGTTTTGCAAATCGGTCGCCGTGAAATTGCCTTGCGCGCCGGGGAAGCCCACCAGGCGCCAGCCGGCGAAGTCGCGGTTGCCGCCATAGATTGGGTCGGCGAACATGCCTTCCATGGTGTGCGTACGAACGACGTTGAAGAACTCCTGCGCGGTCGGCCAGCTAAAGCCGGCCGCCTTGCCTTGCTCCAGGGTGGTGATGACTTCGTCTTGCCGCGCGGGTTCGAGTTGCGCGAAAGGCTGTTTGTAGGTTGTGCGGCAGTAGGCGTCGAGCTCAGCGAGGCCGCGCCGGTAAAAGTCCTGAAGGTCGGCATAGGCGCCGGCGAGCGCCAGATCAATGTAGTTGAGCACACCCGCGTCACGCGCACCGGCCTTGCCGGGGGCCCCGGGCATCAGGCGTTCCGTGAATGCGGCAATCGTGGTGCCCTGCTCATAATTGAAGAATGCGCCATGCTGAATCGAGGTGGCATGCGACTCACTGGGAGCGGCAGCGTCCTTATGCTGCTCGAGTGTTTGAGTGTAAACGTCGGGGACGAGCCCCGAGCCGGCGACGGCTCCGGCGCCCACGGCGGCGCGCTTCAGAAATGAACGGCGGGTAGAATCGTGCTTACTCATATTTGTCTCCCGGCTGCTGGCGTGCTCTTTTGAGGCAAACCATACGCCGGCACTTCGTTCGAGTCAATGCGAAACGCCAAAGAGTTAGGAGCCATGTTGGCATCACGTTTGACGTTAGGCTGACCGGGTGTTATAAAAATTCATCCTTCCGGTGGGGCCGTGGCGCAGTTGGAAGCGCGCCTCGATGGCATCGAGGAGGTCGTGGGTTCGAATCCCATCGGCTCCACCAAACTCTTCGTTAACTTTCTGTTGTGAACCGGCGCGCAAGTGTATTTGGTTGCTGTCCCGATTTGCACTGGGCGCAGCCGAGCCTTGCAGCGGGGCGGCAGGCGATTACAATAGTCGGCTTATGCCACGAATCACATTTTTGGGCGCAGCGGGAACGGTTACTGGTTCCAAGTATTTAGTCGAGGCCAACGCAAAGCATTTGCTCCTCGATTGCGGCTTATTTCAAGGCGGCGACGAACTGACGCAGCGCAATTGGCAAAAGCTTCCGCAAGAGCCCGCAACGATTGATTTTGTCGTGCTCACCCATGCCCATCTAGATCACACCGGCTATTTGCCGCGGCTCGTCAGTGGCGGTTTTCGCGGGCCGGTCTTCGCCAATGCCACGACGCAAGAACTCTGCGGGCTGCTGCTTCCGGATTCGGCGCACCTCATGGAAGAAGATGCCGAACACGCCACACAGCACGGCTACAGTTCGCATATGCCGGCCCTGCCGCTCTATACGCAGGACCAAGTGGTGGACACGCTCAAGAGATTTGCGCCGATGCCACGGCTCGGGGAATGCAGGCTCAGCCCTGAGTTTCTCATTCGTTCGCATGACGCCGGGCACATTCTGGGTTCGTCGAGTTTGGAGTTGGTGATCACGGGGAATGGCAAAGACACCACGGTACTATTTTCGGGGGACGTTGGCCGCTACGACCAGCCGCTCTTGAAAGATCCAGAAAAGCCACCGCGAGCGGATTTTGTGCTGTGCGAATCCACGTACGGCGACCGCGATCATCCCACCGTGCCCCCGCCGGATGTGGCATTGGCGGAGGTGATCAATCGCGTCGTGCATCGAGGGGGAGTCATTGTCATACCGGCATTCGCCGTGGACCGCACGCAGCTGCTGATCTATGACATTCGGCGACTGGAAGGCTCGAAGCGTATCCCGGCGCTGCCGATCTATGTGGATAGCCCAATGGCCATCGACGTTACCGACCTCTATCGCCGCCACCGTGAGGACTTGAAGCTCAGCGCGGAGGAGCTTCTGGCCGATCCGTTCTCAGTCCATGCGGTGCACGTGATGCGCAGCCCGGAACAATCGAAGCAGATCAATAGCGTGCATACGCCGGCCATCATCATCTCGGCGAGCGGCATGGCTACGGGCGGGCGCGTGCTGCATCATCTAGAACAGCGCCTGCCCGACGCGCGCAATTGCGTGCTGCTGGCCGGCTTTCAGGCCGAAGGCACGCGCGGACGAGCGCTCGAAGAAGGCGCAAAATCGATCCAAATTCACGGTGAGATGGTGCCGGTGCGGGCCGAAGTCGTAAACCTGCGGCAATTTTCGGCGCATGCGGGGCGCAGCGAGCTGCTGCGCTGGCTTGCGGGAATTCCGGCGCCCCCACGCCAGCTTTTCCTGGTGCACGGTGAACCGGTTGCAGCCAAAGCGCTGCAAGCGGCCGTGCAGTCGCAATTGCACTGGCCCGTGACGCTGCCCAATTACCTGCAGTCTTTCGACCTCGCCTGATTGCTACTCCAGCACGGAACGCGGAGTCAGCTTCGCGCAGAGACGCTGGCGGGGCTGACCTGCTGCGGCATGGGGGGAACTTCCTGCAGGCGAAGACCCACTCGAAACATCGGCAGGGGCGCAACCCGGCCCCAACGATTCAGCTCCCAGCGCGCGCGAATGAATTTTATTTCCGGAACCAAAACCAATTCGAGGACGGCGCGCGTGTCGCCGCGATAGAAGCTCTGCGGCAGCTTGAGGATAGGGTGAGCGCCCCAATTCTCGCCGTCAGCCGAGCCCCAGATGGAAACGTCGATGGATTCCTGCTCGATTTGGTCGGTGATGATCATGACGCAAAAAAAAGTGCGCGTGGAGCTGGCGCTGATCGGCGGCGTCATTATAAAAGCTCGAGCCGGGAACCACAGCGATTCCGATTCTCTGCACGATGTCGCGCGCGAAGGAGACATCATCGGGAAATCCGAAACGGGAGATGTCCGTCATGATGTAATAGGCGCCGCGCGGACGGAAACACTCGAAACCGGCGTCCTCGAGAATGCGCAGCAAACGATCGCGTTTGACGCGGTAAGTTTCGGCCAGGCGCTGGTAATAGGAGTCCGGCAGTTTGAGCGCGAAGGCTCCAGCAGCTTGTAGCGGCGCCGCGGCTCCCACGGTAAGAAAGTCATGCACTTTGCGAATGGCTTCGGTAGGGCCAGGCGGAGCGATGGCCCATCCGACTCGCCACCCGGTGACGCCATAGGTTTTCGACAGTCCGTTGATGGTGATGGAATGTTCACGCATCCCTTCCAGGGAAGCCATGGAGATATGGCGCGCGCCGTCATAGATGATGTGCTCGTAAATTTCGTCGGTGATGGCGAAGGCGTTCCACTGCAGACAGAGTTCGCGAATAAATTCGAGTTCCTCGAGAGTGAAGACCTTGCCCGTCGGATTATTGGGAGTATTCACGATGATGGCCTTGGTGTGAGGGCCGAAGGCGCGCGCGAGCTCTTCGCGGTCAAATTTCCAGTCCGGCGGATGCAGGCGCACAAAGCGCGGGCTGGCGCCGGAAAGGATGGCATCGGGACCGTAGTTTTCGTAGAAAGGCTCGAAGATCACAACCTCGTCACCGGGATTAATGAGGGCCATCAGAGATGAAATCATCGCTTCGGTAGAACCGCAGCAGACGGTGATCTCGCGTTCGGGGTCTACGGTCACGCCCTGCGAGCGTGCGAACTTCTCGACAATGGCATCGCGCAGAGGCTTCGCTCCCCAGGTGATGGCGTACTGATTGTCATCGGCAGCGATGGCGGCGCGCGCCGCTTCTTTGACTTCGGCAGGGGCGGGGAAATCGGGAAATCCTTGCGCTAGATTGACGGCGTCGTACTGCAGGGCCAGGCGCGTCATTTCCCGAATGACTGACTCAGTGAAGTATTCGGCTTTCTCGGAAAGCATCAGTCGCGCCGTTTTGGCGATCTTGTCGGCAGTCGGTCTGGCTTCAGCGGGACTGGTCATGATTGATTTGCGAGCGACTGAAGGAATTTACGGACGAACACCGGCCGGCAAAGCAGATACGGGAGCCGTATCGGAGGGTGTATCGGAAGCTTTGGCCAGCGTGCCGGGGCCGCGCTGATAGATTTGCCGGTAGACTTCGGCGTTGCGCGCCACGATCTGGACGTATTCGCGGGTTTGCGTGATGGGTATGGATTCAACGAATTCCGCCGTTTCCCGATAGTTCTGGCTCGCGTGCCACTCGTCCACGTGATTCTCGCCGGCGTTGTAAGCTGCTAGAGCTGCCTCGGGCGTACCGTAAGCCGCAAGCAGACCGGAGAGATACGAGGTTCCGAGCTTCACATTGTACTCTGGATCGAAGAGACGTCCTCGGGCATATCTGAATTTAAGGCTGCGCGCCAACTTTGTGGCTGTCGGCGGCCAGAGTTGCATCAGCCCGACGGCATTGGCATAGGACACAGCGTCGGTGGCAAAAGCCGATTCCTGGCGGATGAGGCCGGCCACGAGCATGGGATCCAAGTGGTAGTGGAGCGATTCGCGCTCGATCAAATCACGATAGGGCAATGGATAGGCGGTGTGCAAAGCCTCATCGGGGATTTGATCGAAGCGCCGCGACTCGAACTGGGTCACAATTTGACGCGTAGCAAGGATTCCCGCGCCGTAGTGTCCTGCCTGCTCAGCTGCTTTGGCGATGGCGAGGAGCAGACCCGCGGCATGCGTATCGGCGTAAGCCGAACGCAGTTCCAATTCGGCGGAGCTGTCAAAGGCGATGCTTTGCAGCGCCTGCGCGCGCGCCCAGCGCTGCGTTGCGGCGGCCGGCAATGGGCCGTCTAGCGGGGGCAAGGGCGACGCCGGCGGAATCACCGAGAGTACCGCGGCGGGATTTGTCGGTTGCGTACCGATTTCATGCAGGCGCTGGGCGGCCTTTTCGCCAAAGTACGTCAGCGGGAAACGTTCCACGGCGGCAAGATAGAAGCTGCGCGCGTGCGGAGTATTGCCCGCATGCTCGTAGCTTCGTCCCAACCAGTAAAGCCCATTCGCTACCTGCGGTGAGGTTGGATACTTCGTCAGGTACTGCTCGAAACGGGTGGTGGCGTCGGGCTGCCGCAACATATATGCCGTCCAGGCGATCCGCCAGTGGGCGATAGACGCATATTTTCCGGCCGGAAAAGCGGACACAATTCTCTGGTAATACTCGGCCGCATGGCTGCGATCTAAATTCATCCAGTAATAATTGCCGGCCGCGAACAACGCCTCTTCCGCCCAGGGGCTTTGCGGATAATTCGAAACGACCTGTTCGATCGCGGCAAACATTTCTGCTTCCACCTTCGCCGAGCGCTGCACCTGCGAAAGCGAATAGATGCGTTCCGCATCGAGCTCAGGATCAGTGACCTTCAGGGATTCAAGTGCATCTGGACTGCCGCCCAATTGCACCTGAACCTGCGCGAGACGTAGTGCGGCTCGATCGTGCGGCACGCCGGAAAGCTTCGGCAGCAGATCTTCGTAGGCCTTGCGAACGTCTCTCCAGCGGCGCGCGTCGTACAGGGCTTCGGCGCGGCTAATCTCGGTCTCCACGGGAGTGCCTGGAAACTGCTCCCCGAGAATCACTTGCAGATAAGGAATGCGCTCCACGGCAACTTTCGCTTCATCGTTTATGGGGAAGCGATAGATGACCTCGAGGTAATCGTTGGCCGCGGCGACGGGCTTCTCGCCTCTAGCTAGAGCGGCCTTTTCGTTGGCTTGGGCGCGCAAGAGCAGAAGGGCCGCTTTCGCGGTTGTCTTGGGGTACTCCTTGAGCGCAACTACTGCATCGCCAGGCTGGCCCGCGGCAATCGCCGCTTGCGCCAGGGCCTCCACGGCTGAATCGCTCATGGCATTATCGGGATAGCGTTCCCGGTAGCGCTTCAATTCGACGAGAGCAATGTCCACGGCTCCGGCCGCACGATCGTTCTGCGCTTCCCAGAACATCGCGTAATCGGGAAGCAACGGATCAGCGGCGGCCTTCTCGAACCAGCTCCGTGCCTCCGTGAAATGCGCGCGCGTGTAGTCGTAATATCCCAAAGCCAATGCGGCGCGGGCGCCGATCGCGGTGCCCTTTTCGCGTTCCGCAAACTGCACCAGCCGCTCATAAGCGGTTCCTGCGGGGTGCTCGTGCAAATCTCGTGCCAGTCGCTCGAGTTGCTGCTCCGCGAGCGAAGTAGCTATGGGTGGCCTTGCAAGAGTTACAGAGGACTTCTTTTTGGCGGCCGTACGCTTTTGGGTTGTCGCCTGCTGCTCCATTGGCGACGCTAGGCCCGGGTTCGAGATACAGAAGCATAGCGCGCATAACAAAACAATCGGCAGCGCGATGAATCTGCGGGCACGAATACTTTCTCGCAGGGCGGTGAGAGAAGACATATCTCCGCTTGGCGTCTCGCCCGCGAGCAAATTAGCGCCGTACAATCGAAGAGGGATAGGGATACTCGCCGAGGTTCTCTGGGTGTCCCTCGCCCAGAATTTCGACCATCCAATCGTAGAAATAATCGACAGGATGGTCCAGGATCGACTGAAAACGCCGGTCATATTCTTTGTGAGCCTTATCAATATCATCCCGCAAACGCAGACAAATGTCTTTATGTTCGCGTCCCAAACGGACATCATTGGGCCGCAGCATCTTAATATCCTGCATGGAAACTTTGGCGACACGATTCGCCCGCCGGTGCAAATCCTGCTCCTCCGGTTGCAGCGTCGAAATGTCAAAGGACGCCGCTGCGGCCGGCAATTCCTCTATGGGATTGGCCGCCAGATGCTCCGCAGGCGCCGCGGAAATCTCTCCAAGCGATGCGGCGGCGCGCTGTCCCGCCACGTCAGATGCACGACCCCGCCCAACCGTTTGCTCCGAAGGGGAGTCTATCCGGGGATCAACGTCAGCGGTAGCTAAATCTTTGGCCAGATGTTCCTGAACCAGAGCTTCGTCGTCGTCGATCTCGATCACGGCATCCTCGCCGGGCGGCTGAGATGGCGGAGGCTCTTCAACAGGAGGTGCGGGTCGCGTCGCCGCCGGGCGTTCCGCTGCGGAATGGCTGCGGGGCCGGGGTGCAGGAGTCTCGTCTTCCTCCTCTACGTCAGCCGATGGGTACGTAGAAGAAGCCACGAATCGGGAGAGCACCTCGAGCGAGGCCGCCAGAGATGCCGCGGAAGTCTGGGCTCGCAAAATTGGCGGCAGCGCATTTGTGGGACGGTTGCTGCCGCAGGCTGCAACCAAGTCATTAAGGGCTTGGTTCAGTTCTTCCGCGGTACGCTGAAGCGTATTCAGCGTTTCACGCAGAGTCCGAGACACAGCCCTATCTACTTCACGGGCGCCTCGCGTCACGGAAGCCCTCGCCGGCTTGCATGCATAACGGCATTATTGTGAGGCCGGAAAAGCATTGTCAACAGCAACAGCAGAAGGACGTAGCGAGGTAGGCGCTAATACCACCCCAATACGCGCAAACCCGGTGCGTATTGGAGACCCCGGTTTCTCGCATTTGGGTTGGTCTGGTGGCAAGGGCGGCGAATACCGGAATCGCCAAAGCTCGCTACTGGGATTTGGGGGGCTGGCGGGAAGGGCAGCGAAAACGCGAGCCGCCTGAACATCGCCGTCGGATGGTATAATTTAGCTAATCGACGGGGGCGACACGGTTTCGACGGAAGCTTTCGCGACCCGAAGGCATGCCGGGCGCCACCTGCCCGCAATCGGGTGGAAAAATAGAACTGCCAACAACGAGTTGGCTCTGGCTGCCTAGAAAAACCTAGCGTAGCCCGTCTCCCCGAGCTTCGCCCGCGGGCTCGGATCGAGGCGTCACACAGTGGGCTGGCCGGCGGACCTCGGTCCGTGGTTATCCGGCGAGATCAATCGGACTAGCCGGCGGCGCGTCTTGCGCGTTCCTAGCGTGGCCGACGAACCAAATCGAATGCGATAAGCATGTAGGCTTCGGGCCGTAGCGCTTTTCGGACGGGGGTTCGACTCCCCCCGCCTCCAAAGTTTTCCTCTTGCAAAACTTTGTCCCGAGCTTGTCGAGGGGCAGGGCCGAATTCGTGTACTACTGCTACATTCTTTGCTGCGCCGATGGATCCTTTTACGTTGGGATGGCGCAAGATCCGGTTCGCCGTTGCCAAGAACACAATGAAGGTAAGGGAGCAGTCTGGA
>QHYQ01000129.1 GCA_003224175.1 Acidobacteriota bacterium | reverse complement strand
GAGCGCCGTTAAGACCTTTGAAATTGTCAATATGGGCAATGTGCTCTGCGAGGGTAAGCCGCCTTGTTCGCCCGGAATGAAGTGGAGGGCGGCCATCGGGTCGGCAACGCTCGATGCCGGCGAAGGAAAAGAATTTCGAAACGCAAGATTGTCCTGTATTGCGGGGCCGTGCCCCTTTACTACGATAGAATCCGATAACTTTTCAAAGGGAGGCCGCACCATCAGCGCGTCGGTTCGCAACTGGTCTGAAACGACGACGTTTTTGCTCGAAGCGGATGTTTCCCGAAGGCAGGTTGCGGATACGATCCGCCTGTCTTACCCGGTCATCATCGATCAAGCTATGAATTTCAGTTTGCCCGCTTCTGCTGAGGGTCCCAGCATAGAGGCAAAGATCGACGGATCGGCCATCGTATTCCCTCTGGGTCCCACTCCGATATTGAGCTGGGCTAATTGTAGCGTCAGGACCGCACAGGATCAGGCGCGACTCTTCTGGTGCGAGCTCAAACCGGGATACCGTTTTCCTTGATCTTCTTTTGGCAGCAGCAGGAAATCCCTACCCAAGAAATTCCGGATCAAAAATAAAAGGAGGCGGCCCAGGTCAAGCCGCCTCCTCATTGTCCCCGGTGAGGGA
The DNA here is from genome assembly GCA_003224175.1 of Acidobacteriota bacterium. Lineage (GTDB taxonomy): Bacteria > Acidobacteriota > Terriglobia > Acidiferrales > UBA7541 > Palsa-189. Next base: position 21,419 of record QHYQ01000129.1, on the reverse strand, counting down.
CTGTCCTTGCCCGTCGGAGGAGGGCAGGACATGTGTGTGCTAGCCTAAGACTTAGAACCCTGGCGCCAGCGAAAGGTTTCGGCAATTTTTTGCGACGTTGTCCTCCGCTTCATCTTTTTGTTAAGTCCCCTGGCTAGAGTATCCTACACATATGTCGCCCAGTGAGGTATTGAGTGAAGATGATGTTCTGAATTTTCTCGGAAGGACGCGAGGGCCGTCATCGGTCCGAGAGATCGCCTCAGGTTTGAGCCTGCGGCACGCCGGCAGACGCGCCCTCAGCAGCGTTCTGTCGCGTTTGAAGCGTCAGCGTCTTGTCGAGGAGTTGAGGGGCGGCCAATATCGTCTCGCGGGCGACCGATCTCAACGGCGGGACAACGCAAAATCCAGCGCCAGACCTGGGGCGCCGCCGAAGGCAGCAACGGGCGATTCCAATCTGCTCTCAGGACGGCTGGTGGCACATCGCGATGGGTATGGCTTTGTGGTTCCCGATTCACCGCGAAAAGACCTCGATGGCGACCTCTTCGTTCCTCCGGACCAACTGGGGGACGCGATGCACGGAGACCGCGTTATCGCACGGATCGAGCGGCGTGACACTCGGGGAAGCCAGGCCCCCGGCTCTGCGTCTCGCGCCGAAGGACGAGTGGTACGGGTCCTGGGCCGCGCTCATCCGACTGTCGTCGGGGTTTTCCATTACGGCCACCGCAGCAATTTCGTCATTCCCTACGAATCCCGCATTCATCACGAGATCGTAATCCCCGTGGGAGAAGAGCTGACGCCTCAGCTCGTTGCCAAGCACAAAGCCGAAAGACTTCTCCCGGCCGCGTCTCTGCGGCTTCCTGAACTGGACGGCGCGGTTGTAAACGTTGAGATCACGCGATTCCCGCGGGCCGGCGTTGCGGCGGCCGGCAGCGTTGTAGAAATCTTAGGGAAACCGGGAGAGTTCGGCCTCGATGTCGAAATTCTGATCCGCAAACATCATCTGCCTCACCAGTTCTCCCAAGATGTGCTCGAGCAGGCAGACAAAGTTGCGCGGCCGGTGGGGAATGCCGAACGCGAGGGCCGCCGGGATTTTCGTCATCTGCCGATTGTAACCATTGACGGGGAGACGGCGCGCGATTTCGACGATGCCGTTTATGTCGAAAGACGGCCGGAAGGCTGGCATCTTCAAGTGCATATCGCGGACGTGGCTCACTACGTCAAGCGAGATTCGCCTCTGGACCGCGAGGCGCGGCTGCGAGGCACTTCCGTTTATTTTCCGGACCGCGCCGTGCCGATGCTGCCTGAGCAACTCTCTACCGGCATGTGCTCCTTAAATCCCCGTGAGGACCGCTTGGTAATGAGCGCGCTTCTCGAGCTCGATCATCACGGCGAAATCATCGATGCGGAGTTCACGCCGGGCGTAATTCGTTCTGCCGAACGGATGACTTACACCGCCGTAAATCAGTTAATTGAGGGCGATCCTGTAGCCACTTCGCGTTATACGGCTCTCGCCGGGCGTTTTCGTGACATGCGCGATCTGGCGCTAATTCTCAACACGCGCCGCACCAGGCGCGGCTCGATGGATTTTGATCTCCCTGAAAGGGTGCTTACCTTCGATGACGAAGGGCAGATGACTGGGATCGTCCGTAGCGAGCGGAATATCGCTCATCGTTTGATCGAAGAGTTCATGCTTGCTGCCAACCAGGCCGTGGCGAACTATCTTGAGCTACGCGGCTTCCTGTCGCTCCACCGCGTTCACGAAAAACCCGATCCGAAAAAGGTGCTCGAATTTGAAGAACTGGCGCACGCTTTCGGCTACTCGCTAGGCATACCTGGGCTCTCCGAGAAGCGGATCGCCGTTCGTCATGGACGCGTCGCCCCGCCTGGACGAGCGGGCCGTGGCGTCGGCGCGCGCGAGCGCCCTATGATTGTTACGCTTCCGAGTTCGCAGGAGTTTCAAATTCGGCCCCAACACTATCAGCGCCTCACCCAGAAAATCGCCGGCAAGCCGGAAGAACGAATTTTGTCTTATTTAATGCTGCGTTCGCTCAAACAGGCGCGCTATGCCGTCGAGCCCCTGGGACATTTTGCATTGGCTTTTGATCAATACACCCATTTCACGTCGCCCATTCGTCGTTATCCCGATCTGATTGTCCATCGCGTGCTCAAGTGGGCCCTCGCGCATCCCAATGCGCGCTCCGAACAACGACCGCATCCCGATGTCCGTCCCGGACGAGCGCACTCCTATGCGCGTTCTGAAGAAGGCGGTCCCTATGGCCAACGCGAGCTCGCAGCGATCGCTGTCGAGTCCTCAGAAGCCGAGCGGCGCGCCGACGCGGCCGAACGAGAGTTGATGGATTGGAAGACGGCACAATTTATGGAACAACATCTCGGCGATGAATATGAAGCCCTGATCATCTCTGTGCAGAAGTTCGGCTTTTTTGTGGAACTGATGGAGATATTTGTCGAAGGGCTCGTGCCCATAAACCGTTTGGAAGAAGCGACCGGAGCGCATTGCCTATACCGCGAACGGGATCACGCAATCGTCTCCGGCCGTGGCGGCCGCATGCGCATCTGGAAGCTCGGCGATCGTGTGCGCGTTCGTGCCGATCGCATCGATCCGATCCGCCGCCGCGTCGAATTCGCGCTCGTTACGTGACTCTGCGCTTTTCCTTCGCACCCCGTTGCGATATCTTTGTTATCTTTTCGCGAGGTGAATGGTGGCCGCTCGACTGTGCCCGCATTGCGGAAATAGGGTCCCGGCGACGCGCGTGATGGCGCTCTCTGACGGAATGGAGTGCCCGCATTGCCAAACGCGGTTGGAAGTCGCCACGGGAAGCCGCTTGATCGCCACCACTTTGGGTCTTGTCGCGGCCTGGTTTGTGTGGCGGGTTACGCGTGACTCGACGAATATACTCGGCTTCGCGCTTCCAGTTTTACTTTCGTTTCTTGCTTTCGGCATTGTTTCGCCGCTGGTTTTAATATTCACGGCATCATTGCGCCTTGAACCGGCCGCGCCCGTTTTTGAGCCTGTCGCCGCGCATGGCGGCCACGGACAAAGCGTGCACGATCACGCGGGTGGCCATCACTAAAAAAGGTCGGGCTGGGATCTTCTGGAACACGGATTTTGCTTTCACAGGAGGATCAGTGAAACCTTCGGTAGGGTTGATCGGGTTGGGCCTGATGGGCCGCCCCATAGCTGCGAATCTACTGAAAAAGGGATTCTCATTGACCGTGTGGAACCGCACCGCTTCGCGCGCCCAGGATTTGGTCTCGCAGGGCGCGCGTCTGGTCGCCACGCCTCATGAAGCGGCTGCCGCTTCAGACGTGCTCATCATGATTGTGAGCGATCCGCCGGCCGTGGAGCAGGTGCTCTGGGGCGAAAAGGGTGCATTCAGCGGCTTGCGCCGGGGCAGCGTGCTGGTGGATAGTAGCACGGTTTCTCCGGAACTCGCGCGCCGCTCGGCAGCCGCATGCGCGGAACGCGGGATCGAGTATCTCGATGCTCCCGTAACAGGCGGAACATGGGGCGCGGAGAAAGGTGAATTAGTGATGATGGTTGGCGGCGCCGCAGAGACTTTGAAGCGCGTCGAGCCGATCTTCGGCGCCATCGCCAAACGCTGGTTTCACCTTGGCCCCGCCGGCGCCGGCCAGACCGTAAAACTCGCCATGAATCTACTACTCGCCCTGGAAGTCGAGGCCTTGGCCGAAGCCTTGGCGCTAACCACGGCTGGCGGGGTTGCCGGCGAGCGCCTGGTCGAAGTAATGCAGTCAAGTATGGGACGTGCGCCAGTCCTTGACGTCAAGGCGCCCCTGCTTCTCGAGCGCAAATATCCTCCGAGTTTCCCGTTGCGGCTTATGCATAAAGACCTGGCTCTCGCGTTGGATCTCGCAAAGCAACTCGGAGTGTCCTTGCCGGCCGGCAGTGCGGCTCGCGACGTTTACGCCAAGATTTTGAACTCCGCTCGCGAAGACCTGGATTACGCGGCGATTGGCCGGTATTGGGATAAAGCGGCGGGTGCGTAAGTACGCCAAGTCTAAGGCTTGGCGGCAGGCGCAAAAAAGCAGAGCGGCAGGTCGCGCGATGTCTTGAGACCCGCGGGCGCGGCCAAAATCGCGGGTATCGCGTTTACCACCAAAGCCGCGGTGGCGATATCCCCATGCGTTCCCCCGGGAATTCTCAAAACGAGGTTCGGTTCACCGCGCAGTTCGATTGTATCGTTTGACTCGGGCGCGCCGGCGTACATCTGCAGTTCCATGTAAATTCTTTCCCTGCCTCCCGAGACTCCGCGAGCAATTTGGTGCACTCCGGCGGCTCGACCGCCGGGCACCTCCAGGAATTCAGTGCGAAAAGCTTCGCGCGCGATGACGGGCTCGACCGTTTCCGTGATTTCGTCGATCTCGAAACCGAAGCCATCGGCCACCATTGCTATCGATTCGGCCAGTCCGTGATGCTTGATGGTTCCCGCGGCAACTTGCTCTTTGAATTCCTCCGGGCTCAACCCCGCGCCCACTTTCCTCTGCAGCGGCAGCCGCCGTTTCGATGCGTCCACGATGCGCGTTACCCTTACTGAATCCACTCGTTGCGCGGCAGCGCCCAAAGTCAGCACGAGTTTATCCATCACAAAGCCTGGATTCACGCCCGTGCCGACCAGAGCCACGCCCCAGGATTTCGCCTCTTTATCCAACTTCGCGGCCAAATCCGGGTATTTGCGATAAGGATATGCGAGTTCCTCGCATGTCGAGACCACGCAGGATTCCGCAGCGAGGCAGGCGGAGAGCTGATCCACTACGGCGGGTAAATGCGAAGAAGTCGAGTGCACCACGACGTCTGCAGCTTCGTCTAGAATGTCCGGGTCGGCGCTGATCTGGATGCCCCAGGGGGCATTGCTCGCTCCCGCCACCTCACCGAGATCGCGCCCCGCTTTCGCGGGATCGGTGTCAATTGCGCCGATCACCTCGATCGCTTGCTTTTCTCGCATCAGGCGCACCAGGGATGCACCGATTGGCCCGACGCCATATTGGATGGCACGAATCTTCTTCCTCACGTGAACTCCTGCTCTTGCCGCTCAGCCGGGTAACCCGCTGCCAGAAGAGCCAAATAAATTAAAGGAATCGCACGTTTCGTTCAACTGCTTGAAGCCGGTTGCTCGATGCCCAAGAGCAGCGGGATAATCAGACATTGAGGGCGGGTCCGATTCGAGATAACAGGGTTCCAGAGTTGCGATTACAGCTTCGAAAAAATGAGCCGAGGTAGCTTCCATGCGCGCCACGAAATTGAATGAGCCGGAGATTGCTGCCGAACTGAAGAAACTGAAGGGTTGGACCGTGCAACAGGGAAAGCTCCACCGTGTGTTTGAGTTCCGCGACTTCTCGCAAGCGTTCGGGTTCATGACCCAGGTGGCCCTTGCTGCCGAAGCCATGGGTCACCATCCGGATTGGTCCAATGCCTGGAATAAAGTCACCATTGATCTGACCACGCACAGCGCGGGAGGTCTCACTCAAAACGATTTTGGGCTTGCCAGCAAGATTCAGCAAATATCGGTGGGAAGTTAGAATGTCTCTCGTTGCCGCATGCCTGCCACGGTGAACGTGGCGTCAGATAAGTTTATATGCTGCTTGCGACTCAGTCCCGAGGATTTCTTCGATGGCCGAAGTAGCACCGGGGGCCGCTGCCATTTCCTCCGAAAGCGCAGAACGGCGCGAACGAATTTTCGATAGATTTCGCCGCTGGGGCTATCTGGCTGCTCGGCTCGATCCTCTCGGATTTCTCCGGCCGGCTTCTCCCGCCGAACTCGATGACACCACGCCGTGGTCCTCTGAGGCGCGAGCCATCTACTGCGGGACGATCGGCGCTGAGTTCATGCATATCGCCGACCCGCAACGACGCGAGTGGATTGCCGCCCGAATGGAGCGCTCGCCCGGCGCCAAGCCCGACCAACAGCGTATTCTCGAGCGGTTGATTCGCGCCGAACTCTTCGAGCAGACTCTGCAGGCGCGCTTTGTTGGGACCAAGCGCTACTCGCTCGAGGGTCTTGCCGTCTTGATTCCTTTGCTCGACCACATTGTGGGAACCGGCGCGGCTTCGGGCATCGACCAGATGGTCCTGGCCATGAGCCATCGCGGGCGGCTCAACGTGATGGTGCACATCGTCGGCCGGCCGCCGGCCGAAATTTTTGCGGATTTTGAGGACGTGGACCCGCGAAGTGTGCTGGGTGGAGGCGACGTCAAATACCACGTCGGCGCGACCGGGGATTATCGCACCACTACGGGACACGCGGTTGAAGTCCATCTCGTGTCGAATCCCAGCCATTTGGAGGCGGTCGATCCGGTGTCGATGGGCCGCGCCCGTGCCAAACAAGCGCGCATTAGCGGACAGGGTTGGCAGCGTGTGCTGCCGGTCACTCTACACGGCGACGCCGCGTTTGCAGGCCAAGGCATCTGGGCGGAAACACTCAACATGGGCAACCTTTCCGCGTACACCGTCGGCGGCACGATCCACATCATTGTGAATAATTTGCTCGGCTTCACCACGCCCCCTGTTGAGCTTCACTCCTCGCCTTTTGCCTCCGATCTGGCTAAGCGGCAATCTATTCCCATTTTTCACGTAAACGGAGAGGATCCCGACGCCGTCGTCAGCGTAGCCGAAATTGCCGCCGATTACCGCGCGCAGTTCTCGAGCGACGTTGTCATCGATCTCATCGGATTCCGCCGCCACGGCCATAGCGAAGTAGACGATCCGACCATCACGCAGCCGCGGCTCTACGCAAGAATCAAAGATCATCCGCCGCTTTGGCAGATTTATGCCGGGCAGAATGGCTTTGACGCCGCGTCGACCGTTACGCAGGTGCGAGGGGAATTCGACGAATCGTTCGCAATTGCCAGTCGAGCCACGGAAAAGCCCGTGCATCATCAACTACCGTCTTATTGGGAGCGCTATGAGCGCGGCTGTTATGATCCGAAATACGAAGTAAACACCGACGCCGACGCTGCGCGTCTCACCGAAATCGCCACTGCCCTTACGCGATATCCGGACGGATTTGCGATCCATCCCAAGGTCAAGAGGCTCCTCGAGCAGCGCCTGGAGATGGGCCGCGGCTCGCGCCCGGTGGATTACGGAATGGCCGAGGCGCTTGCATTCGGCACGCTGCTCCTCGAAGGCATACCCGTCCGGCTCACTGGGCAGGATACTCGCCGGGGAACATTCAATCAGCGACACGCGGCGTTGATTGACACCCAAACCGAGGGGGAGTATGTGCCCCTCGAGCATCTTGCTTCGAGCCAGGCACGCTGTGAAATCTGTAATTCGCCCTTGTCGGAAGCCGCGGTTTTAGGCTTCGAGTATGGCTACAGCCGCGATTATCCCGAGGCGCTAGTGGCCTGGGAGGCGCAATTCGGAGATTTCGCTAACGGCGCGCAAGTGATCATCGACCAGTTCATTTCCGCGGCCGAAGACAAATGGGACCTGCCTTCCGGAGTTGTTTTGCTGTTGCCGCACGGTTACGAGGGCCAAGGCCCCGAACACTCTAGCGCGCGCATCGAGCGTTTTCTGCAATTGGCCGCGGAGGACAATCTGCAAGTCTGTCAGCCTTCCACCGCGGCGCAATATTTTCATTTATTGCGTCGCCAGGCGCTTCGCAGTTGGCGCAAGCCGCTGGTGGTGTTTACGCCCAAAAGTATGCTGCGGCGGCCGGAATCGGCCTCCGCCCTCGCTGATTTTGCCGAAATGCGCTTCCTGAACGTGGTCCCGGAGCGTGAAATCCAAGATGTCCGACGAATGTTGATTTGTACCGGAAAAATCGGACACGAGCTTCGCGCAGAGCGCAAGCGTCGCGGCGATACCGAGCTCACGAACTCGAACAAAAGACGCTGCTCACGCTGGCCTTCACGACTTCAGAAAATTAATCCAGCTCCCCGCTCACCTCAGCTCGCAGGGCTCGCTGGACAACTTGCTGCTCTCGCTGTAGCGTATCGTTCCGTTTACATGTCCCGCCAGGTCATCAAGCGCCGCTCGCGCGGTTTCATCTGCGTCAACGCACATCCGGAAGGCTGCCGTTTGAATGTCGAGCGACAGATCGTCATCGCCGAGCAGGCGCCGCCGCGCGAAGGCGCTCCACGAAACGTGCTGGTCATCGGAGCCTCCACCGGATATGGATTGGCTTCCCGCATTGCCGCGGGATGGGGATATGGCGCGCGAACGCTTGGCGTTTTTTTTGAACGTCCCCCAGACGAGGAAAAGACCGCGACGGCCGGTTATTACAATACGGTCGCGCTGGATCAGCGTGCTCGACGCGATGGGCTGTTGGCTGCTCACATCAACGGCGACGCCTTTTCCGACGAGTGCAAGCGCGAAGCCATCGAAATCGTGCGCCGCGAATTGGCACCGCTCGATTTAATCATCTATAGTCTCGCCTCACCGAAACGCGCCCATCCGCGCACAGGAGTCATTCACAACTCCGTGCTAAAGCCCATTGGTCAGTCCTATTCCGATCGGACCATCGAACTCGATTCCGAGAAAGTGGTCAGTGTCACTCTCCCCCCGGCCAGCGAGAAGGAAATTGCCGACACTGTTGCCGTCATGGGAGGCGATGACTGGCGCATTTGGATCGACGCCCTCGCGCAGGAGGGCCTTCTTGCACCCGGCGTGAGCACGCTCGCGTATTCGTACATCGGCCCGGAGATGACCTGGCCTATCTACCGCGACGGCACCATAGGCCGCGCGAAGAATGATCTGGAACAATCCGCGCGGTCGCTCGACGCCTTTCTCTCGCCTAAGTTTGGGGGCCGGGCTCTGATTTGCGTGAATAAGGCGGTAGTCACGCAAGCCTCTGCCGCGATTCCCGTCGTGCCCTTGTACTTGAGTCTGTTAATCAAGGTGATGACCGAAAAGCGGCTCGAAGAGGGGCCGATCGAGCAGATGCGCCGCTTATTTGCTGATTTCGGTACGAACACCGATCTCGAAACCGATGAGACCGGTCGCTTGCGCCTCGATGATCGGGAGATGCGCACGGACGTGCAGACCGAAATCGCTCGGCTATGGCCGCAGGTAACCACCGAAAATCTTCGCTCGCTTACAGATTTCGCAGGTTTTCAACGGCAATTCCGTAATCTCTTTGGCTTCGACGTGGAAGGCGTGGATTACGAACGTCCCGTCGAAACAAATATCGAACTGCCATCCGAAAGGTAAGCGCCGTTTGCTGACCTTGTGCAATTCCCGTTGCCCGTCGAAGCTCTTCCTCAGTGCGCGACCATGCCGCCGCGACCCCTCGGCTTGCGAATCAGGAATACAAACGGGATCATCGCGACGGTAACCATCGCGAGTACGTGGAAGTTGTCGATGTAGGAGAGCATGGTGCTTTGCCGCTCTAACATTCGCTGAAGCAGTCCATAGGCTTGCCTCATCGCCTCTGAGCCGCTCGCCGATCGTAAGGCGCCGGAGGCGCCTTGTAACATTTGCTGAACTCGCGGATTGGCTGGGTTGAGGTGCGCGGAGAGTTGCGCGCGGTGGAATTGCTGGCGCCGGGCGAGCATGGTAGTCACGAACGATATGCCCACACTGCCGCCGACGTTGCGGGCCAGGTTGATCAGGCCGGAAGCGGCATTATTTTTCCCCGGCGGCAGATACGAATAAGCCACCGTATTGATCGGCACAAATAAACAGGCCAGGCCTGTGCCTTGAATGATTCGGGCGGTGGCAGCGGTCTGGAAGTCGATGTACAGGTTAAAGCGCGTCATATAGAAAAGCGCGCCGGTGAGCATACATAACCCGAAAATCATCACTCGGCGCGGATCGTATCTGGACAGCAGGAATCCCACTATGGGCATGGAGGCCAGAATTACCAATCCGCCGGGCATCAAGGCCAGACCGGCTTTTTCTGCTGTGTAGCCCATCATCGTCTGCGTAAAGAGCGGCAGTAATAATGTCGTGCCCAGCAGGATGAATCCGAGCATGAACATCATGGAATTTCCGATGGCAAAAGACCGGTCCCGAAATAGTTTCAGGTCAATAACGGGATTTTTATGGCGCCATTCCCAAAAGACGACCGCGATCAGTGCTGCAGCGGAGACGATGCTGAGATACAAGATCATGTGCGATTCCAGCCAGTCCTCGCGCTGCCCTTTGTCCAGGACCACTTGAAGCGCGCCCAGACCAACGGCAAGCAATCCCAAACCGATGTAATCAATCGTGATTCTCCCCTCACGTCGCGTGCCGCTCAAATGCGGCGGGTCCTTGATCACGCGGGAAGTAAGCAACAGAGAAATAATTCCGACGGGAATGTTGATATAGAAGATCCAGCGCCAGCTATAGTTGTCGGTAATAAATCCGCCGAGTGTGGGCCCAATTGCCGGCGCGACGACCACGGCCATGCCGTACACAGCGAAAGCCATGCCCCGTTTCTCCGGCGAAAATGTATCCGCTAGGATGGATTGCTCGCTCGGCTGCAAGCCTCCTCCTCCCGCGCCTTGCAGAACCCGAAAAAAGATTAGCGTAGCCAGATTGGGGGCCAGTCCGCAAAGAAAGGAACTGATCGTGAAGACCGCCACGCAGGACATGTAGAAGCGCTTGCGTCCGATCAACGAAGAAAACCAGCCACTCATCGGAAGCACGATGGCGTTCGACACAAGGTAGGAGGTTAGAATCCAGGTGCTTTCATCGACCCCCGCGGCCAATCCGCCTGCAATATGCGGCAGCGAAACGTTGGCAATGCTCGTATCCAACACTTCCATGAACGTCGCCAGCGTTACCGTGAGCGCGATAAACCACGGATTTACGTCCGGAGGAACATAAACTTGCCTCGCCGGCAGGGCCGCTGCCGCTTCGCTCATTGCAGCCAGACCTTGGGTTCAACGGACATTCCTAACCGCAACAGGTGTTCTCGATTCTCGCCTGGATCGAGCACGATCTTCACGGGAACCCGCTGCACCACCTTGACGTAATTGCCCGTGGCATTTTCGGGCGGTAAAAGGCTGAATTGTGCGCCGGTTGCACCCGCGATGCTTTCCACGCGGCCTTTGTACTCGCGGCCGTACGCATCAACCGAGACCGTGACGCGCTGGCCGACCTTCATACTGCGTAGTTGTGTCTCCTTGAAGTTCGCAGTGATCCATACATCATCCATGGATACTACCGAGAGAAGTGTCTGGCCCGGCTGGACGTTCATCCCTACTTCGACCCTCTTGTTGACCACGCCGGTTACCGGAGCGGCAACGGTACAGTAATCCAAGTCCAGTTGGGCCTTATCGAGCGCCGCCCGCTTCTGTTGCACCGCGGCGATGGCCGCGCGTGCCCGAGCCTGCGTCGCGGCCACTTGTTGCGGACCCGTGCGCGAATATTGCACCGCTGCCTCGGCTTGACTGACGCGAATCTGCGCCTGTGCAACCTGCTGTTCGGCCACGGATACGGCCGCGCGTGCCCCGTCTACCGCTGCAGCGTTCGCCTTGGCTGCTGCATCTGCCTGATCGTACAGTTGCTGAGAGACCTCGTCCTTTCCTAACAGCACGCGGTAGCGGGAGACATCGGCCTGAGCGCGCGTGTTATTGGCTTCGGCCTGCTGAAGTTGTGCCCGGGCGGAATCAAGCTGCCGCTGCGCCGCGCCAACCGCGGCTTGCATCGCCTGCAGATTTGACTCCGATGTTGAGAGCTGCGTCGTGGTTCCGATTGTCTCGACGGGCACATTCAGGTTCATGGCCTGAGCCGTCGCCTCGGCGTCGGCCAGTTCGGCCCTGGCGCGTTCGAGCGCGACTTGATAATCGCGAGGATCGATTTCCACAAGCACCGCGCCTTTTGCCACGTATTGGTTGTCGTCCACGTTCACCTTGAGCACGTACCCGGAAACACGGGCGCTGATGTTGTTAATATGGCCATCCACCTGCGCATCATCGGTGCCCTCATAGGTATTCAGATACCGCCACACAAAAAATCCCGCCACAGCCAGAACGATTACCGCTCCCACGACGATGCGGCGCACGAGAGACCGCTTTCTCGTCGCTTTCTCTCGCTCTTTCGAGAGCTTCGGGCTGGGCATCTCGCCCGTTGAAGTCGCGGTTATATTTTCCGTTGGCGCTTCGGGTCGATCGACTTGCGTTTGTTCAGCCATGATCTACTTTTCCTTCCAGTATTGGCGGAAGCCGCGTTCCGCGGATCCGGACGCGCGGGCGAGCTCGACTCGCGCCAGGTTGTAAGCATATAGACTCGCAATATAGGATTCGTTGGCGCTGGCCACCGCCTCCTGTGCTTGAACCACTTCGATGTTGTCCGTTGCGCCGCTGGCAAAGCGGTCCCGCGCTTGCGTGAGCGTCCGCTCGGCAAGATCAACATTGCTCATGGCTACGGAAACCTGATCGGCGGCGGCTTGCAGGTCCAGGATGCCGTCGCGGACATCCTGCTCGACCTGAGCGCGAAGATTCTCGAGCTCCTGGCGGCTGCGATTCAGTTCTGCCTGGGCTACTTGAGCGTCGCCATGGGCTCGGCCTCCAGCGAAAATGGGGATGCGAAGTGCGGCATAAGTCGTAAAAGTGCCAAGTGCGGTAGAGGGCGTTTGGCCGATCGCGCCGTAATCGGCATAGATGGAAAGCGAAGGAAGGTGTTCGGCGGCGGCCGCCCGAACCATCTGTTCCGCCGCGTGGACCTGCGATAGAGCGGCTTGAAAGTCCGCCCGGCTCTTCAATGCCTGCTGCAGGGTCTCTTCCACGGTGATAGGCTCAGGCGCCTCATACGGAATTTTCTCAGTGAGCGTGAAATCCTGTGCGAGCGGCAGGCCGACAACTCGAGCCAGGGCCAGCTTTTGCTTCGCGAAATCATTTCGCGCAGCAATGAGCTGCTGGCGCCGGCTCTGGAGTTCCACCCGAGCCCGCAGCACGTCAATACCCGCCGAGATGCCCACCGTTCTCATATCTACGGCCTGGTTGTAAAGGGCTTGCGCACTCTGGACTTGCGCGTCTGCCGTATCCACTCGTGATGCGGCCGCAATGGTTTGAAGGTACATGGCGCCGACCACCAGCACGACCGCTTCGCGCATGTCCTGATAGCTGAGTTTAGCGGCGGCTGCATTCTGCCGCGAGGAACGCTCGCTGGCAAGCAGGTTCAAATCCAGCAGTGTCTGCGAAAACGCCAGGCGCGCGTCAAAATATCCGAAGGGGCCCACAACCAAGGGAAAGCCCGGGAATCGGCCAATAACTTTGGCAAATCCCTCCGCGGCGAGGTTTACCTTCTGCGCGTTCTCGGAAATCCTGGCGGAGAAATCCGGCAAGAGCGGACTGCGCGCCTCCACGAGCTGGCCCTGCGCGGAGAGCTGCGCATCACTCGAGAGCAATAATCCGAGATTCTGGCGCAAGCCACGCTCGATGGCGTCGGCCAGCGAGAGGGAAAGGGGCTGTGGGCTCACGGTGCCCGTGGGCACGCTGCCCAGCGTTTGACTCTGAAGCGAGTTTTGCCGTAGTCCGGGAGAGCCTCCGAGAGCGGGATTCTGGCGGGGCGCCGTGGTTTGTGCGGGGGCGCCGATTGCCGTCAGCGTTACACCTAGAACTGTCGCGATCATTTTGCGTTGTCGATCCATAAGGCTCTCGTTTTTGAGTTTGTCAGGCGGCTCGGCCGGCCGTGCCGCGAAAAGCGTGACACGCTTAGATTACAGAAGGCAGTCGGAAGGTACAAATTTTGGCCTCTTTTGACGTGGCTATCTCTCGGTTTTTGACGCAGTCAATGTGCGTCCGCCTGCCAGATTCTTGGAATATCCTTAAGGTTTCGAGGGTATGGCTAGGCCAAAGCCCAAGCGTTTACATCGTTGAACAGCCGGTTTCGCAGGCTTCTAGTTTCTCGTGTGCGAGCGGCTCTTAGTCGGTGATCGCATCAGAGATCTTTGGTGGAAACGCAAGGAGCAGGAAGATTCGATGAAGAAAATTCTCATAATGGTTTTCAGCCTCATGGTTCTCGCTTCTCTTGGCAGTCTGGGTTCCGGCCAATGCTCAAAAGGACAAGAGCGATAAGACCTCAGGCACAGCCACGACGGGCAAGGTCATGACCATGACGGGGACGGTGAGCAGCGACGGCAAAACATTTGTCGCCGATAAGGACAACAAGAACTGGACGATCGACAATCCCGAAGCAGTCAAAGGCCATGAGGGTCATCACGTCAGCGTGAATGCAAATGAGGATACTGCTACCGATACCCTTCACGTGAACTCCGTGAAGATGTTGGGCCAAGAGCAAAGGAGCCACGCCGTCAAACTCAAAGTAATCGCTCAGCACTTGTGAACACGCGCTGACCGCACTCGGAGAAGCCGGGAGTCCGTACGAGCCCGGCTCTCCACTCGCACCACCAGACATCCGTTCTTCATAGCCGGGCTGGGAAACCCCATCGCTGCTTACCCCCACCTCATTTTGAGCTTTTCTCTTTGCCAAAAAAGGGGCACTATAGCCGCTCTCTTTTTCTGTCCTAAATTCGTGGAGGCGATGTTGAATAAGCAGTGGTGGCCTGTGTGGAGAAGTCGGCTGACATTCATTCTTCCGGCGGTCGGAGGCCTGATTGCGGCAGCGGTGGGACTCCGAATGCTGATTCTCACGGATTTTTCCGAATCAGGCTGGGAATTCATGGGGCGTTGCGGAGCCGATGCGCTGGGATTCTTTCTGGTCGCCGGAATTTGCTGGTTGAAGACGCACCCCGAACTTGGTGACGAAGACTAGGCTGCTGTCGTTGAGGCTTTGGTTCCAGAAGAGTACGCGCAGCTTCCCGCCAAATTTAATAAACACGAGCGTTCGCCCATCAATAGGCAGGCGGACTCTTCCTGATCTTTGATCCATTTGCGCTCGAGCGCTCCGAGTGCGCCGACTGATACGGCTTGCCCGTCAATTCATCCGCGAGCGCATCCGCACCATAGACATCTCGCAGGGCTTCCAGGATGCCGCGCGAGTCGACGTGGATGGAACGGCCGATCGAATCGTCATAGGCAAAATTCCACGGAAGGGACTGAATATTGCCATCGAAAATAATGCCCACCAGTTCGCCGGCCCGGTTGATCACGGGACTGCCCGAATTGCCGCCGATGATGTCTGCTGTCTCCACGGCGTTCAGCGGAGTATCGAGCTTGATCTTTGATTTTGCGTTGGTCCAGCTATCCGCCAACTTGTAAGGATCCTTTTTTCCATGGTCGGCCGCGTGCTGAAAGGCGCCGCGGAACGTGGTGAAGTAGGGCAATTTGGTTCCTTTCGGCGTAGTACCTTCGCCATTTTCCGTGTAGCCTCGCATCACGCCATAGCTCAGCCGTAGCGTGAACGTGGCATCGGGATAGCTCGCCGTGCCTTCCGTGGCGAAACGAATTTTCGCCACGGCGGCGCCATCCTGCCGCACGACCGCATCGATTTCGTCGTCGTATCGTTTGCGAACCGCGCGCGCCTCGGGCTCGATCTCCTGCATGACCTTGATTAAGGGATCGCTGCTCGCGTCGATGGCGGCCTTTCCGCCCTCATAGAGCTGTTTGCGCACGGCAACGTCTTCGAGCTTAGTGTTGTCAATCAAATACTGCGCCAGGTCAGCGGGCGTTTTTCCCGCCAACACGCGATTGACGACGGTGTTATCAAGCATCTTTTCCTTCATCTCCGCCAGCGAATCCGCAAGCTCGGTGCGCTCCAAGGACTTGTAGATCGGCGCCGACGAGAAGAGGTCCTGCTCGAGGGAAGGCAAAGCGGAATCGCGATATTCGCGCAAACGATCGCCATTGGGCTTGGGGCGCTCTTCAGCGGCACGAACTAAGATGCGCGCAAAGCTTGCGAGATCACCGCTAAAGCCGCCGCGACGCTCGAAATAGGTGAGCGGGAGATAGATCTGCTTTTCTGTATCCATGGCCTTGGCGATTTCGGCCCAGGGATCGCCGAATTCCGCTTTCTTGGTTACGTCGGAGGCGATGGCCTGGCGCATCTTGCCTTCTTCGGCAGACTTTTTATCCATGAGCACCTTGTCGACAAGACCGGAGTTGTAGCCGCGAATAGCCTTCAGCGAATTTTCCACGCTGAAGAGATCTTCATGCGCGATGCGAGCGTTCTCATCCGATTCGGCACCGAATTTCTTGAGCAGCGCATCGCGGCGAGCCAGCCGATATAGGACCAGTGGATAGCCTGTGTCGCGCAGGAATTCGAGCTGGGCCATGGTGTTCAGCCTGCCCGTGGAGCCGGGATTGCCGGAAACGAAGATCAAATCGCCGTCTTTGACTCCGGCCGCGGACCATTTGAGGTAATTGTCCAGGTGCGCGGGCTTATCGTTTTCATAAACGCGGAAGAAGCAGACGTCCAGATCGTAACGGGGATACTCGAAATTATCGGGGTCGCCACCGAAGAAGGCGGCGTCGAATTCCGGCGCAAAGACCAGGCGCACATCGGTGTACTTCTTATATTTGTAGAGGTGGTACATCGCGCCGGAGTAGAGGGTGATTACATCGCAGCGCAACTTCGTCTCGATGGCACACTGCTGCTCGATGGTGGACATGGCGGCGCGTTGCGCCTGCCCCTGATCGGCAACGGACATGCCTGGCTTCACTGCGGCGTTCACCTTGGCGGTGACGTCTTCAATATCCTCTAGGACGTTCAGCTCGAGGTCAGGGCACTTGGCCTCTTCGGCCTGCGTCTTTGCGTGGAAGCCGGTCTTGAGGTAGTCCTTTCCGCCGGTGGAAAGCTGCTGGATGCATTCGGAGCCCACGTGATGGTTCGTGAAGGTGAGGCCATCTGGCGAGACGAAAGATCCCGAACCACCATTATTGAAGCGCACCGAGGAAAGCTGGGTGTGTTGGAGCCAGGCCTTGGTCAGATCGAAGCCGTACTTGGATTTGAGCTGCGCCGTGGGAGGGACATTGAACAGCCACATGCCCTCGTCTGCCGTAGCGATTCCTGCCACTGATAAAAGAGCGCAAAGGATCAGGATTGGGCGTCTCATGAAGTACACCTCCGAGGTCGGGTACATTCAAGAAGCATAACGCCCCGCGGGCGGCTGATGAAAGCAGGTGATTGTCGGAGGCGGCGCGCCAGGAGCGGGGTCTCCAACATAACCGAATACCCCTCCCCCGGTATTTTTTTGTAAGTGTTCATTTCAGGCGATTTACCTTTCCATTGTGCGCAAGTGTTCATTTTGCGAGGCTTGTGGTCCAGTCGGCAGTTCACAGCCGAAAGTTGAAGGTAGGCCGCCTGTCAAAAAGGCGTGCGAGCCTTGAAGGGCGGAGAGGCGAAAAAATGGAAGCGTTCGACCGGCAGGAATCCGGCGAAATAGCCGGAGCCATGGCCGGGAAAAGGGTGGATCGCCGACGAACATGCGTGAGTATAGCATATTATCATCTGGTTAGCAATTAATTTATGTTATCTCTATAGTATTCGAATAAAGAGCAGATCCCTCGGCTGGCTTTTTGAGCGCCACGGTCCGTTTGTGGTAGCACCGGAGTTCGAATACGGGACCTTGCGGAGGTGAATGAAAGGGGCGGGCCTCGGAAGGACGGCGGCGTGGCGTCGTTCCAAGTGGAGCGCGTTCGAATCTGTTTTCAGGTGAAGCAGTTTCGGGTAGTGGGCTAATTCAGTGAGTTAGCCCACTACCCTGTAGGCGCCGAGGGTTAGAAGGCACATTCTCACGCCCGAAGGGGCGTGAGGGGCTTTCTTGTCGACAAACCTCCTTACCAGATGAACTTCAGCGCGAACTGGATGTCCCTGGGTTGCGTCACCATGAACTGCAGACCTCCCGCGCCGCTCGAAGTTCCGTCCTGATTGAATATCTGGGCCTGGCTGGAGCCAAAAAAGGGCAAAGGCGGCCCAAAGTTGGCGTGGTTCAAGATGTTGAAAAACTCTGCCCGGAACTGCACGCTGGAGCTCTCCGAAATCTTCCGCACCGCGAAGTTCTTGTAGACCGAAAAATCCAGGTTAACGAGCCCCGGACCGACAATGCTATTGCGGCCGGCATTGCCCAAGAGATTCGAGCAACTGCCCGGAACCGCAGAAAAAGGCACGCACTGCGATGCGATCGCCGGAGTGGCCATGGGCACCCTGAAGCAACTGGTGTTGATGTAACCCAGCCCCGGATTGCTCTTGTAGTTGTGGTTCACGGGATCGCATCCCGCAACGCGATCCGGAATGCCAAATGTGTCGGAGCCGTTATTTTCCACATTCATAGGGTCCCCTCCGATGAGGGGAGTGGTGGGAATCCCGTTATTCAGCTTGAGAATGCTGCCCAACTCCCATCCGTTCAGGAGCGTGCCAGCAGGCCCGTGGAGAGATTTAGGCCCGGGTACATCCCAGAGCCCGTTGATCGCCACGCTATGGGTAACGTTGAAGTCCGAGACGGCGTGGCTGATTGAAGGCGCGAACCAGAACCAACTGGTGATGGAATTTCCAAAAGCGTCGCCCGCGATGGTCGCGTCATCGTTATCAATCGATTTGCTGTAGCTGTAAGAACCTCCAAATTGGAAGCCGTGGCTCATCCTCTTCTGGACATTTACCTGAAGGGCGTTGTAAGAGGAATCGGTATTAAAAAACATATAGCGGATCGTCCCGAAGTCCCGGTTGATCCTCATATCCGCGCCGGTGGGGTTATACGGCCAGAGCCATCCGGCGGAGGTCTGCGTGGGTATAACCATATCGGCGTCATCGCCCCGTATGAGCATGTGCACGCCATGGGAGCCTACGTAACCCAGGGTCGCCGTTAGGCTGGGCGTGATTTGGCGCTGGACGTTTAGATTCCACTGTTCGACGTAATTGCGCTTGGGATTAGGTTCCATGAAACCGGCGGTGAGCACACAGGACCCCACCGGCGACGTGCACCCCGCCTGCGGCTGAATCATCTGGTTGTATGCGCTGTTTGGAGCGGAGGCCAGAACCCCAATGCCGGCAGTGGGCTTGGCAATAGTGCCCACCAGGAAAAACGGCGTCTGGATGCCTTGCTGGGTGTAGAAGTATCCCGGCAGCGGCAACACGTCGAAGATAGCGAAGCCGCCACGAACGGCCATCTTCCCATCGCCGCGCGGATCCCAGGAAAAACCGATGCGCGGCTCAAAATTATGTTTGGTGGGGTTCGAGTAATAAGGGGCTGTCCCGGTGCAGCCCGGCTGTCCGAATGTGAGGGTAAGGTTTGGGTCCGTCGTCCCGCAGTAAGGCAACGGTGAGGTCATACTCGCAAGGTTGGTGATTTGGCCCTGTGCGTCCTTCAGCACGGTGGCGATTTCATAGCGCAGCCCCACATTCAGGGTGAGGTTGCGGCGCCAGCGCCAATCATCCTGGACATATCCCGCGAAGATCGTCTGCCGCAGGCCCCGGGGGGTATCTCTGCCAAGAAGCCCCCCTCCCTCTAACGACTTGGGTTTGTTGAGGAGGAAATTCGCCAGGGAGGCGAACCGCCATATTCCCTGGGGGTTATACTTCTGAAAGAAATTGTAGTCCATGCGCTCCACGGCAAAGCCGAACTTCAGCGAATGGGTTCCACGGGTGAGAAAAGCGTCGTCGTAAAACTGGATGGAGTTCCAATTGTGGTGAGAAAATCCGCCGTTCAAGCCAGCGTTGAGAGCTGAAAAGCCGCCACTGATGCGGGTGCTGGGGTTATCCCCTAACGGGAAGGCGCCGAAAGAAGGGTCCGCCGCGGCAGGATTTATCGCCGCGACAGGTTGGTAGTTAATGACGGCGTTGCGGTTGTAACCAACCCGGGCCGTATTCAGCAGGGCAGGCGTGAACGTGTGGGTCCATTCCAGCGCGGCGATGTCGCGGTTGGTTTGATCCAAGTAAGATATGTTGTTCAAGGAGTCGGGTTGAGTGAAGGGGTTTTTGTCATACATGTAAGTCGCGAAAATACTGTCCTTGTCGCTGATCTTGTGGTCCACGCGGACGGTAAAGAAATCTTCCCGTACAGCTTGTAACGCGGGAAAGGTGAAGGATCCTTGGTTGGGACCGGCTCCCGGCGCGGTGGCATGAGGATAGAGCGCCGCCAGGTACGTGGCCACGGCCGGGTTCACTGCCACTTGGCAGTCGGTTGGGTCTACTGTCACACAGCCGGTGGGGAAGGTGCTTGGGCCCTTCGGGAAGTTAAGGAGCCCGGTTCGCGCCCTGTCAGACGGAACGCTTTGCGGGTTCGAGACTCCCTTGGACTGGCGTATGCCCTCGTAGTCGCCGAAGATAAAAGTTCGGTCCTTGATAATCGGGCCGCCGGCCGCGGCGCCGAACTGGTTGCGCTTGTAGGGCGGTCTCGGCACGTTATTGGCATTGGAGAGGAAGTCATTCGCGTCGAGCTTATCGTTGCGCAGGAATTCGTAGACGTCGCCATGAAACGCATTCGTCCCCGATTTGCTGATGGCGTTGACCACGCCGCCGGAGGTCCTCCCATACTCGGCCGAGTAGTTGCCGGTGAGCACAGAGAATTCCTGAATGGCATCCACGCCCAGGCTGACGCCGAGCACGCTACCCGGCCCGCCATTGCCATAATCGTTGATGCTGAGCCCGTCGAGCCGGTAGTTGTTTTGCGTGGGCCGACCCCCGGCGATGGTCAGTTGCGCCCCGAAGCCGCGGTTCCCGCGCACCGCGCCAGCCTCAAAGGGAAGCTGGGTTTCGATGGCGTTGACGCCGGGGGAAAGGGTGGCCAGCGAAGCCCAGTCGCGGCCATTCAGAGGCAACTCGCGCACCGTTGTGGATTCCACCTCGGCGCTGAGAGTTGAAGACGTGAGTTGTATCTGCGGCGCGGCCTCCGTGACCTCGACGGTTTGACTTGTTTGTCCGACCTTCAAGGAGATATTGAGCTGTTGTTGCGCGCCCACGCCGAGCTCAACATTCGACTGGCGCGCCGTGCTGAATCCGGGCGACATGACTGTGACTTCATAGTTGCCGGGCAAAAGGTTGGGAACCGAGTAAAAGCCGGCCGTATCGGCGGTCACCTCTCGCGTGACGCCCGTTGCCGTATTCCTAACAGACACCTGCGCATTCGGTATCACCGCTCCGGAGGGGTCCGTAATTGTACCGGAGAGCGTCGCTCCGGTCACCTGCGCATAGCCCTGAGCAGCAAAGAGACTAAGAGCCCAAATAACAGCCACCGAGAGAGCAACAGCAGTTCTTTTCGGAAGAACTCTAGTTAGCATGTCTGGCCTCCGCCGACTTAGGTGAGTATGGGCGCGGTTTATACCTAACCAAAAACAATGTCAAGCCAAATCGGTCAGCGGGAAGGAACCTGGGGACGCGCAGCCTGGTTCATCTTGGTTCTGGACGAGTGGTCGGCATAACCGGCCAATCTGAAGAAAAATCCAACTGGAAGAGAATACAGCTTCTCTGCTATGGCTTTTTAGGGGTGTGATTCAAAGAATTGGCCGGTAATAATCGGCCACTCGGAAGTTATTCTCGAGAGCGAACCGCTGTATCGCGAGGTCAATAAATCCCGATAGGTCGCGTATTGGAACTGGCCGACTAATGGTCGCATCATCGCTCTTTTCGATGAGAGTGAGAC
>QHYQ01000128.1 GCA_003224175.1 Acidobacteriota bacterium | reverse complement strand
ACCACTCTCTCCCCGATGCTGGCCACGCTCATCAATCGCCCGTTTTCAGGTCCCGGCTGGCTTTTCGAAATAAAATGGGATGGCGCCCGGACGCTGGCCTGGATCGAGGATGGCAAGGTGCGCTTGCGCTCGCGTGCCGGCAACGAGGTTACACACCAGTATCCCGAATTGGCCAATTTGCCGCGGCACATCGGCGCCAGCCGTGCACTTTTGGATGGTGAGATTGTCGTCCTCGATGAAAAAGGGCGCAGTGACTTCGAGCGTATGCAACAGCGCATGAATGTGCAGCGGCCCTCGCCCGATCTGCTTTCGCGCTATCCAGTAACTTACTACTTGTTTGATCTGCTTTATGGCGATGGATACGATCTGCGAGAAGTTCCCTTGCTCGAGCGCAAAACCTTTCTTCGTCGCATCCTGGATCCCAGCCGCGAGTTTCGCTTTTCCGACCATCAGTTGGAACGCGGCAAAGAACTGTTTGAGTTAGCCCGGCAACAAGACCTCGAGGGAATTGTTGGGAAGCGCATCGACAGTTTTTATTCCAGCGCGCGCAGCCAGAATTGGGTGAAGTTGAAGGCCACGAAAACTCTGGACGCCGTCGTGGGCGGCTGGACCGCGCCCCGCGGCAGCCGTAGTCATTTCGGCTCTTTGCTGCTCGGTCTTTACCAGGGCGAAGCGCTTCGTTTCGTCGGGCATGCGGGTACGGGAACGGACGAGAGGATGCGCGAATTGCTCATGAAGAAGCTGCACGAGCGCGAGATCGGCAAGTGCCCCTTCGACAAAATCCCCGAGACCAACGAGCAGGCTTTCTGGGCCAAGCCCGACTTGGTCGCACATGTGCGCTTCATCGGCTGGACTGAGGAGCCGCGCCTGCGCGCCCCAGTCTTTCTCGCTTTGCGCAATGACGTCCGGCCCGAAGAGTGCCGATGGGAAAACGAAATGGCGCCGCCGGCCGCGCCGCCATCCGGCCTTGCAATCGTTCGTTCGCCCGAAATTGTGGGCACGGTATTAGGGAAGAAAGACGAGATAGAAGCCGAACTTTTTTCAGGGAAGCAGGAATCGGTCATCCTTGATTTCGAGGGAAAGCGCTTCCGGCTGACTCATCTCAACAAAGTATTTTTTCCTGAATCTAGCTACACCAAGCGCGACCTAGTCGCGTACTACTATCGCATCGCGGAATATCTCCTTCCATTTCTCAAGGAGCGGCCCTTGGTGCTGCGCCGTTATCCTGACGGGATCAAGGGTCAGGCCTTTTTCCAGAAAAATATGCCGGAGGGCGTGCCCAAGTGGATTGAAACGGTTTCGGTACCGTCGGAAGGAAAGCGAGAAGATGTCCAGTACGTAATCGCTAATGATCTTGCGTCGCTCCTCTATCTCACCGGCCTCGGCTGCATCGACCACAATCCCTGGTCGAGCCGCCGCGATGACCAGGAGCATCCCGACTATTTCTTCTTCGATCTCGACCCGGCTGAAGGGACTGAATTTTCCAGCGTGCTCACGATTGCTCGCGCGCTCCACGAAAAACTCACGCAGGTCGGATTGAAAATATTCATGAAGACTTCGGGCGCCACTGGATTTCACCTCTATCTGCCCGTCGAACGCGTCTACACCTTCGAGCAGTTGCGCATGTTCGGAGAAATTTTCGCGCAGCTCGTTACCACCGAACATCCGGGCCTCGTGACGCACGAACGCATCGTAGCCAAGCGCCGGCCCGGCCGCGTGCTGATCGATGTAACGCAAAACTCACTGGGCAGGCCGCTCGCCGCACCCTACACCGTTCGCGCCTTTCCCAGAGCGCCCGTATCTGCGCCCGTGGAGATAAGGGAACTGCGGCCCACTCTCAAACCGGAAAGATTCAACATTAAAAATCTCCTCAGCCGGCTCAAACAGAAAGGCGATTTGTGGACTGACTTTTGGAAGAGCCGGCAGAGAATCGAGGGCGCACTCGACCAGCTTGGAGCGAGCTCCCTGGAATCCGGAACACAACCCAAGCCTCGATGACCTCTGCCGATTTGCCCTTCCGTGGCTTCTCTTCCGTGGGCCGCGGTGATATTCTCCCAACCCATAGGCAGTCGGCCTTTGTCCTAACTTCGATCTCCATAAGGGGGCCTAATGTCACAGGATCTTCCACTCTTTGCGCGTCTCGCAGCTTTGCTTCGGCGCTCGTCGTTGGCAGGGCTGTTCGTCCTTCTCGCAATTGCCGCGGTTGCTCAGCCACAGAAGGAAGAGAAGAGCAATATGCAAGTCGTCGGCTATAACGACCTGCAAGCGCGCAGTTCCTATCAGCCTACGATCCACCAACAGGGTCAGCGCTGGATCGCCTACATTGGCCACCACGGCGGTTCGCAACTAAACCCGCTCACCGGAAAGCAGGAGGACAACGGCACGTCGCTTATCGACGTGACCGATCCGGGCCATCCACGCTACCTGGCGCACATTCCGGGCGAGCCTCGTAAAGGTGACAACGCGGAAACCGGCGGGGCGCAGATGGCGCGAGTGTGCGACGGCAGTTCGCTTCCGCATGCGGATAAGAGCAAGGTATACCTGCTGCGCACGTTTGGCGGCTCGCAGCATGAAACCTGGGATGTTACCGATCCGGCAAAGCCCAGCCGTCTCACGGTCGTGGTCAGTGGCCTGGTGGACACACACAAGAGCTGGTGGGAATGCGACACGGGCATCGCTTACCTCGTCTCCGGTGCGCCCGGCTGGCGCGTTCGCCGCATGACCCAGATCTATGACCTCAGCGATCCGGCCCATCCGGTGTTCATCCGCAATTTTGGCCTGCCGGGACAGCAGCCCGATTCAACCGGGCCGGCACCAACCGAATTGCACGGACCCATGTCCACAGGCCCGAGCGGTAACCGCGTCTACTTCGGGTACGGGACCAATGGCAACGGAATCGTGCAGATTGTGGATCGCAATAAGCTCCTGAATGGACCTAAGGAGCCCACGGACGCGAACTTACTTTACCCGCAAATTGCTAGAGTCGATTTGCCACCGGATGCCGGGTCGCATTCGGCATACCCATTACTCGGCATGGATCTGCCTGAATTCGCCAAGCAGAAACCGCGTGTTTCCGCAGTGGCCGCGGGTATGGAACACGGGGAGGCGGATTCCACTGGCAAACCGAATCAGTCACACCGCGACTTCCTCCTCTCAGTCGGTGAGACTACGGGAAACGAATGCCTCGAAAACAGGCAGATGGTCCGAGTGTTGGACATCACCAATGAAACCCATCCTCTCGGCGTAGCCACCTGGACCGTTCCCGAAGCCAGCGGGAATTTCTGTGACCGCGGTGGGAGGTTTGGTACGCACTCGAGCAACGAAAATTTCACGCCCATCTACTATCGGCGGATTGTTTTCATCGCGCACTTCAATGCGGGCGTGCGCGCGCTCGATATTCGTGATCCATTCCACCCCAAGGAGATCGCCTACTACATCCCCGCGATTACGGACAAGACGGACAAGCGCTGCGTGGGCACCGGTGCGGAGCAGCACTGCAAAGTGGCCATTCAGACAAATAACGTGGATGTCGATGACCGCGGCTACATCTACATCGTGGATCGCGCCAACACCGGCATGCACATCCTGGAGCTGACCGGCGCGGCGCGTCAAATTGCCAATTTTGAGTCGAAGCGCGTATCCGAGAAGCGCTAATTACGCGGAGAAGTGTTCGTTCTTTCGCTAAGCCTGGATTAAATCGTTGCGTATGGCGTAGCGGACGAGCTCGGTCACCGAATGGCATTCGAGCCGCCGCATGATATTGGCGCGATGGGTTTCGACGGTCTTGAACGTGGTTCCGAGCGCCGCGGCGATCTCCCGGCTATTTTTGCCCTCTGCCAGAAGCTGTACGATTTCGCGCTGCCGGGGTGTAAGTCGGAGGGCGTGGTCCTGCCCGCTCTTCTTTTTTGCCGGCTTGTCGCGTTCGTCTAGAAAAACTTTCGGCACTTTCGAAGTAAAGAACGTCTTGTTTCGCTGTAAGGCTTCTACGGCCTGGACCAGCTCGCTGGCGGCGTCGGACTTCAATACGTAACCTCGCACGCCTGCTTTCAGCATCTGTTGAATCAGCGGATCGGAGTGGTGCATGGTCAGAATGAGCACCTTGGTGGAAGATCCGCTCTCTAAGATCTGCCGCGCCGCTTCCAATCCATCAAGCGATGGCATGCTGATGTCGAGAATGCTGACGTCCGGCTTCAACTCCTTGGCTTTCTCGACCGCCTCTCTCCCATTACTCGCCTCAGCAACGACCTTCCAACCAGGCTGCTTTTCGAGAAGGTCGCGCAGGCCCCGGCGTACGATGTCATGATCGTCGGCTACCAAAACGTCGAGTTTAGGCATGGCGACCTCCGGCTGCGAATTCAGCGAATCCTAGAGCAAAGACCCGAGTCTTACTATACAGCGAACAATGTACTGGAAGGCGACGGTTACGAACAAAAAGCGAAAAACGGAAGGCGTGACCTGTCGCTAGCCAGTGACGTCGAAGCGCTTGGTTTTCACCCAGGGCTCGACAACTTTTTTCCCCTCGTCGTCCATCGCTATGCCTAAGATAACCAGTCCCTTAGGCCCATATTTGTGGTTGAACTCGATGAGCCAGGGAATTTCCGCTTTGCAGGGTTCGCACCAGGTGGCCCAGAAGTTGATGAGCACGACCTTGCCTTTATAGTGATCCAGGCTGGTGGTCGAACCGTCAAGTGTGGGAATAGCCATGGCGCCTTCCGGAGCCGAGGCTGTACCTGTAGAGCTTGGGCTGCCCTCGAGTAGGTTCTCCAAAGTCTTCGATATCTCATCCCGCGTCAATATTCCAACTACGGTTTTGACCTTCTTGCCGTCTCGAGAATAGACCATGCTAGTGGGCAAGCCCAGGATGCCGCCAAATTTATCCGCAATTTTGTCGTTTCCCAGGAGAATGGGATAATCCATCGCGCCATTCCCGCTTTGGCTGGCGGCTGTATTCTCGCTGGCCTTCTGCTTGCAGCCCGCGAGCGGAAGCAAAGCCAAAACACCGGTAATCGTCAGGGCCGCCAAAAGCTTTCCTTGCATTTGCGCGCTCCTCATTTCACAAAAACGTTTAGAAAACTCAGTTTACCCGAAAGCCAAGTCAGGCGATTAAAGAAGATCAAATATCCCACCGCCAGCAGCAGCGCGCCGCTGCCAACTTCGACGGCATGCAGATGGCGGCGAAACCGCTGGTAGAAACGGAGAAATTGATTAATGCCCAGTGCCGTAAGCAGAAACGGAATCGCCAAGCCAGCGGAATAAAAGGCCAGGAGAAAAACGCCGCGAGAGACCGTCTCGGCGGTGGCGGCCATGGCCAGTACACCTGCGAGAATCGGCCCGATGCAGGGCGTCCATCCGAACGCGAAGGCAAAGCCGAGAAGAAAACCGCTAGCGACGCCGGCAAAGGGTCCCGAACTGCGCTTTTCCGCGGCGTTTTGGCCTCCCAGATTGCGGAAATGGACATCGCGATTGAGCCAGCGCGTAAGCATCGGGCCAACGAGGAAAATTAGCGAAACCGAAATCAATTGCGCCGGGCCGAATCCCCAAATTTCGTTGCTGCCGAGCCAGATCCACACGACCGCCGCGAGGGCCAGCAGCACTCCTCCGATCACCAGGCCGCCGCGCACGGGAATGCGCCCCAGCCACCCGATCAGATGCAGGCCAAAGAGCACGATAATCGCGCCGGCAAAAGGTGCGAGCAAACTCCGATTTCGCACCAGGAACTGCCCCACGGCACTCGCCGATGCGCCGAACGTCACGAAGACGACGGAAAAACCAACCACGAAGGCTAGCGAAGAAGTAAGCAAGCTTCCACGCGGCCTTTCTCCCTGCCGCAGTTGCTCCACTCCGATTCCGGAGAGCATGGAGATGTAGCCGGGTACCAGCGGCAAAACACAGGGAGAGAGGAAGGAGATCAGTCCTGCCACAAACGCGGCTAAAATCGATATCTGCATTTCTCCATTATCTCCCAAATGGACCTCAGCAGAGAACAGGCCGCCGCGCCTCCTACCGGGTGAGATTGGTGGACTGAAGCAAAGACTCAGAGTCTGAGGCGGATTCGGCGGTCCGTAGGGCCTTGCCACAGGGGGCGGCGAAAGCTTGAAAATTCCATCGGGTGAGTTCCGAAATAGGACAACGCAAGCACTTGTCCTCCTTAATGTGAGGGTCAACCGGTCTGATTTCCGTTCAATTGTGCCGAAATGCCGACGGCGTGCCGGGATTCTGGCACCTCATATTCGGCACAGCCCGATTTCCAAAAGTCCGCTATTGATAACGAATGAGTTATCCGCATAGCCAGAGCTCGCACGCCTGGCACACAAAATGCATTAACCAAGTTCGCGTAATGCGTTAACCAAACCTAGGTACAAACGTTAATGCTAAAGATTTCCGTGAGAAACGAAACGCCGCAGAAACCGCTTTTGCTCGAGGTCGAGGGCCGCTTAGCCGGACCTTGGGTTGAGGAGCTTGAGCGCTCCTGGGAGGCTGAGCGCCAGAAAGCTCCGTCCGCAGACATCATCGTGCGGCTCTCCAGCGTGAGCTTTATCGATGAAGCAGGAAAGGAGCTACTAACCAAGATTTTTCGTGCCGGGGCCAAGCTCGAAGGCAGTGGGTGCATGGTGCGCGCCGTTATCGCCCGAATTATGGGCGCAGTGTTCCCGGCACACGATTGTGAAGGTGAAAGCAGAGAGATAATTGCAGCGCAATCCGGGGGAGGTCAGGGGGAATGAATACACGCGAAGCCGATGCTAGAAGCAGCTATACGATCAACTTCAACTATAACTATACAATTAAGGACACAACTCCCGACGAAGCCACACTTGTCCGCCAGGCCATTGCGGGCGAAGAGGGCGCTCTGGAAATATTATTCGCCCAGCACAGCCGTGCGCTGTTCCAGACTGCCCTCAGGCTGCTCGGCAATCCGGAAGACGCCGAGGACGCCTTGCAGGAAGCCATGCTCTCTGCCTATCGTAATTTGCCGCGGTTCGAGGGTCGTTCGCAGTTCTCGACCTGGATGACGCGCATCGTCATCAATGCCGCGCTGATGCGTCGCCGCAGCAAGCGCGCGCATCCCGCTCTATCTCTCGACGACTCGACCGAAGATAAGACGCCAATCGCGGAACGTTTCGCCGACGGGCATCCCAGCCCCGAACAGCTCTACGCGAGCGCCGAACTCTCCGCGCGCGTAGAGGAAAATCTCCAAACCCTATCGCCTCTGTTACGCAATGCTTTCCAGTTGCGCGAGCTGGAGGGGCTCACCGCGGACGAGGCGGCCAGAGCTCTGGGCGTCTCACGCAACACTCTCAAGGCACGACTATGGCGCGCGCGTCAGCAGCTGGCCGGTCGGCTGGGCGACGTTCTGCGCCACGGCACGCGAATCACGCAGAGTACCCGGCAGCTTGCGGCCCGGCTTCAGCCCGCCGCGGGCATTGCCACTGGGGATTGATCTTCCTACTGCACAAGTGAGCCGCTTCGTTATAGACTGCGGCTGCATTCGCTAGCGGCTCGTTTGCCTGCTACACCGTATTGCACATCGGCGCTCCCGCCGGTGCGCAGAAGCCATGGGAATTTGGGAATTAAGGATGCAGCGATGGCTGCGTTACGGCCGGCTTGAGTCGCGCGCCTTATCTTTAAAGAGCGGGGGCATGCGGTGAGCGCAACCTCTATGCCAACGCAGACTCCTTTGCCCCGAAGGCCTTTAGGGAAAAGTGGCCTGAGCGTTTCGGCCCTTGGCCTCGGGTGCATGGGCATGTCCGAATTCTACGGTGCCACCGATGATGCCGAATCGATCGCCACGATTCATCGCGCGCTCGATTTGGGCATGAATTTTCTCGACACAGCCGACGTGTATGGCCGCGGCCACAACGAGGAACTTGTCGGCCGCGCCTTGCGAGGTCGGCGCGAGCAGGCCCTTCTGGCCACCAAGTTCGGAAACGTGCGCGCGAATGATGGCCGCTGGCTCGGCGTGAATGGCCGGCCAGAGTACGTCGCGCAATGTTGCGAGGCAAGTTTACGCAGACTGGGAGTTGCGCACATCGATCTTTACTATCAGCATCGCGTCGATCCCGAAGTGGCCATCGAGGAGACCGTGGGTGCCATGGCCAAGCTCGTGGAGCAGGGCAAGGTTCGTCACATTGGGCTCTCCGAAGCCGGCGCGACGACGCTGCGCCGCGCTGCGGCTGCGCATCCCATCACCGCTTTGCAGAGCGAGTACTCGCTTTGGACTCGCGATCCCGAAGGAGAAATCCTGGCCACCTGCCGCAAGCTCGGCATCGGCTTTGTCGCCTATAGCCCGCTGGGCCGCGGATTTCTTGCTGGGCGCTTTCGCACCCAGAAGGATTTTGAGCCCGGCGACTACCGCCCAAATTCGCCGCGGTTCCAAGGCGAGAATTTCGATCGCAACCTCGTGATCCTGAAAAGCATCGAGGAACTAGCGACGGAAAAGCGCTGTTCGGCTGCGCAGTTAGTGTTGGCGTGGCTACTGGCCCGCGGCGATGATATCGTGCCCATCGCCGGCACGAAACGCCGGACCTACCTCGAGCAGAACGCGGGTGCATTGCAGGTAAGACTGACGGCGGCCGATCTTTCGCGTCTGGAACGGGCCGCGCCTCCCGGAGCGACCGCGGGCGCACGCTATCCGCAACAGACCATGCATCGCGTCAACATCTGATCTTCGTTTTTAAACGTTCTAGCCAGCTAAAATCAGGATCAGCCTTGCGGTCTCCGGGTGCGCTTGTAGCGGCCAGCGGCGCGGCGTATGCTTTGGGCCTGCCGGCTTGTGCTGGGCGAGGGAAAGAGTGCCAGTGTGCCGCATCAACTGACGGGAGGGTTCCATGCTACATCGCGTTTCTCTCAGGTCGATATTGGGACTTCTGTTGGCCTTGGGTATGGTCTGCGGTGGACCGCTAGTCGCTCAGCAGACCGAGCGAGGGCAGGGGCGAGGGGGCCAGGGACAAGCCCAACAGGGCGGCGGCGAGGGTCCGCGCGCGTCCAATGCGCCGCCAGTCTTCAAAGTCGAATGGGTACGGCCGCCAAGCCAGACAGGACAGGTCCCGGTCGTTCAGGAAAATATCGCCGACTCGAATATAGAGCTGAGGCAATACGGGCCCGCCGCCAAGGAGTTGCTGACTTCCGGTACGCCAGGGAGCGAAAGCACGCCGTTCACAGTGTGGTCGGGTGCATGCACGGGCCCTTTCGCCATCACCTTCCGGATGAAGAACAATTACGTGGACCTCACCGGCCTGGGCAGAATCCGCTGGATGGTCAAGACATCCGGATTCCACGAGGTGCGGCCCGTTGTGAAGCTCGCGGATGGAACTCTGCTCGTCGGCGACCACACTGATTCGTCCGTTGCCATGTTTAATGTACGAGAATTCGCTCTGGCGGACGTGCGCTGGATCAAGCTGGATCCGAATCGAGTGGTCACGCTTGGCGTGAACGGCCCTGCGAATCAAATTTGGGTCAACAATCCCGACCTGAGCAAAGTGGATGAAGTGGGGTTCGTGGACTTGATGCCTGGCAGCGGCCATGGCGTCGGCGGGTACATTCACCTCGGCAAGATCGAGGTGTTTGGCAAAGCCATCCGACGCGAAACAACGACCAGCAGCCGCTAGACGCGCTTCGAATCCAGGAGTTGCTTACTCATTTCGTGCCTTCCTGCGATGCGGCCAGTCCTCTTAAATATTGCTTGTGAAGCCGTAAAGCGCTTGTGGGTTTTCCACGAGAATACGATGACGCGTCGCCTCGCTAGGAGCCCATTGAGCGAGCAAGTCGAATAGTCGAGCATCGTCCGGCTTATTCGTTTCGTTCGGGTGCGGCCAGTTGCTTCCCCATACCATGCGTTCCGGAGCGGCTTGCACGTAAGCCTGCGCCACCTTGGTCACGTCGGCGTACGTGGGCGGGCCATCTTTGGTGTTGTCGTAGGTTACCGACAGCTTGACCCAAGTGCGACCCTTGTCGATCAGTCTGCGGACGAGCGCGAAGGAAGGGTGCTTCGTGCCAAGCGGCTGGGGGATGTGCCCCATGTGGTCGAACACGATCACCGAAGGGATTCGGTCCCACAAATCCTCAGCCGCAACGATTTGCTCGCCGGCCATATTGATTTGCACGTGCCAGCCCAGGGCGTTCACACGTTTTGACAGCGGCTCGATCATATCGAGCGTTGTTATGGCTTTATTGCCGTTGGGACTGGCGTTCAGGGAGAAACGGATGCCGCGAATTCCGCCACGAGCCAAGGCAGCTAACTCGGTATCCGTGACCGTGGGGCGAATGACGGCAACACCTCGGGCATTGGCTCCGAATTGAGCAATGGCGTCGAGCGTGACACGGTTATCCCTGCCGTAGGCACTGGGCGTTACGATGACGTCTCGTGTCGTGCCCATGCGCCGCTGAAATAAACGGTACTCCGTCACGCTCGCATTTGGCTCCGGCCGCTGAACGGCTGGAAAACGAGCCGTATCGTAAATGTGATGGTGACAGTCGCAGGCAAACGCGGGAGCTTTTACCCTCGGCGGTTCCATTCCACTGGAATTGGGCACCGCAATTTGTGTTTGAGATTCCCAGGGCACGATTCCCGCCGCCGTCAAAGCCGCGAGCCCGGCGCCCTGAAGAAACGACCGCCGCCCGATCCTTAGATCACCCATAGTGCCTTCGCTAGTACGGCCGCTGGCTGCTTACGCTACCACAAATTGTGCGCCGAGGAAGGGTGCGTTACGCGCTGTGCCTTGACTGTGATAGCTTTGAGCCATCGAATTACGCGTATGACCCTTTTTAGGGAAGGAAAAAAACCATGAGGCGCAGGGTGCTGGCTGGTTTCGTCTTCGTCGGGATACTGATGGTCTGGACGATCGCACGTTTGATGTCCCCCCACGTCTCCGGACAGGCAGCGTCGATGCAGGCTCCGCATATCGGAGAAGGGGGGTTGCCGCAATTCCAACTCGATCCTAATTTTCCGAAGGTCCCGGCAAAGTGGAGAATGGGATTCGGGTCCGATGTCGCAATCGACGATAAAGATCATGTGTGGATCCTAAGTCGGCCGCGAGGTCTTGCGCATCCTCGGTCAACACCACCCGATCTCAAATCAATACCAGCTCCCCCCGTAATGGAGTTCGATAACGACGGCAACTTCATCCAGGGCTGGGGTGGGGAAAGCGGACCAGGATATCAATGGCCTTCGAACGAGCACGGCATAACCGTGGATTATAAGGGCTTCGTGTGGATCGTCGGAAACGCTGATGGAAAGATGAACAATCCAGCGGATCTCCCGAATGACAATCAAATTCTGAAATTCACGAAAGACGGCAAGTTTGTGATGGCGATCGGCAAGAGCGGCCAAACTGGCAGTAATGCTACTGAGGTCCTGAGAGGGGCGACGAGTCTCCGAGTTTATCCCAAAACGAATGAATTGTTCGTCAGCGATGGTTACGGCAACAGCCGAGTGATGGTGTATGACGCCGATACGGGAAAGTTCAAACGCATGTGGGGCGCGTATGGTAATAAGCCGTTGGACCGGGATGCGCGACCGTCAATCCCACAGATGAGAGAAAGCGAATTGTGCCCTAAGTTATGTGGTGTGTGGGATGCTCTGCAGCAGTTTGCATTACCGCACGACGTAAGTATTTCCAACGACGGTTTGCTGTACATCGCCGATCGCGGAAACAAAAGAGTCCAGGTGTTTACGCCAGAGGGCAAATTCATCGCGGAACAATTTGTCGGGCTTGACAGCAAATATCCCCTTCAGACAAGGGGTACCGCCTTCTCGCCAGACCAACGGTTTTTGTACGTCGGAGGAACCCCGGTCATTTACATCCTCAACCGGAGAACGCTTGAGGTCCTTGGTTCGTTCACAACTGGCTCTCCTCAATCGGACCCTCCGGGCCACCTAATCGGGGCCGATCATAAGGGCAATGTTTACGCGGTTCAGGCGGAACTGTCTGGAGCTGACGGGAAGAGTGGAGGCGCGGGCGCCTATAAGTTCGTGTTCAAGGGCTACTCACCTGCGACTCCATGTCCTCCTTGTCAATCTACCAGAAGCGCGTCAGAGTAATGGCAACAGTGAGGTCCCCGCTGGTAGCAAGGCCTTTGCAGCGTCACCAATAGCACTCGCATCCGCCCATTGTCCTGAAAGAACCTTGAAAAACGGAAACTTGAGTTGGGGGCCTTTTGAAATCGTCGCTTGGGGTCTCCGCAAACTACGATCGTCATCCGGTGGGTAAACTCTCTCTCGACGACGCTCTTGATCGATGCTCTCACATAGCATAGGCTCGCGCCGGGACATCGTGGAAGTGAACAGAAAAACTGGAGGCTCGAATGAAAATCTGTCTCTTTGCATGTTTCATTCTGCTGGCCCAACTATCCTTCGCTCAGCAAAGCGTGCCAGAAATCGCTTTCGATTCCGTCCCTGATTTCCCGAAGCTTCCGCCCGGGATGAATTTCGGCGAGGTTCCGGGCGTGGCGGTCAATTCCAAGGGTCACATCTTTGTCTTCACGCGTTCCAACAGCGCCACCGGTCCAGCTTATGGTGCGGCAGCGGCAGAGTTATTGGAGTTCGGTCCGAAAGGCGAATTTTTGCGTGAGATTGGCAAGGGCCTTTATGCCTGGTCGGAAGCCCATAGTGTGCGCATCGACAAGGACGGCAACATCTGGGCCATCGATAAAGGCTCAGACATGATTATCAAATTTAATCAGGCAGGTCGCGTAGTTTGGGTGTTCGGCCGCCGGAAAGAAGCGGCCGACGAGGGAGCCAAACCCTGGGAGCACGTCAACCCGCCTCTTCCCCCGATCGATGGACTATTTCGCCAGCCGACCGATGTAGCTTGGGATTCCGAAGGAAACATCTATATCACCGACGGATACGTCAACTCCCGTGTGGCCAAGTATGACAAGAATGGAGACTGGGTGAAGTCGTGGGGCGAGCCAGGCACAGGGCCGGGCCAATTTCACCTGCCGCATGCCATTGTGGCCGACCGCAACAACAATTTATATGTCGGCGATCGCACCAATAGGCGCATTCAGGTGTTCGATACGGAGGGCAAGTTCCTGCGTATGTTTACGATCGACGTGCCACCTGATCCCAAAACCCGCGCCGTCAATGGCCCCACCCCCACCGGCGCGCGCCTGGCGGCGGTGATCGGGCAGCCCAATTCCATCTGTATCACACCTGGACCAACCCAAGTCCTCTTCGTCGGAGAGAGTACCTTCCCCGGGCGCATCTTCAAAGTTACGCTCGACGGCAAAGTGCTTGGGGTCATTGGACGGTCCGGACGCTCCCTTGGACAGTTCTCCGGCGCTCACGCGCTTGCCTGCCCTTCGGAAAACGAAGTATACGCAGCCGAGACTTCCAATTGGCGGGTTCAGAGGTTGATCCTTCACCCGCAAACACAAACGTCCAGCGCCCAGCGATAGCCACGGTGCGGAACGAAAGCAATCGTCGACACCGACGAAAGGGCCTATTCAATAAATCCGTTCAGGCCAAGTTTTTCTCAGCCGGCTAACCCGGCGAGTGACACTGACATAAGAACTGCTAATCGGAATCGGCAAATCCGACTGCTGGTTCCGGGGTGCCGTTAGAGCCGGCTTTTATCTGAGCCTGCATGCGGTCCAAGGCATTCCGGTCCAGCAGCCGCCCATTCACGACCACCGCATTGATTTTTGCGGCGTTCCCGATCGAGTCGAGCGGATTGGCGTCGAGCAGTACGAGATCGGCGATCTTGCCTTTCTCGATCGTGCCCATGGAATCGAGCCTACCAAGGAAGTCCGCCGCATTCTTGGTCGCGGCCTGCAGCACCTGTAGCGGCGTGAGGCCGGCAGCCACCATCTCGGCCATCTCGTCGTGGACATCATAGCCGAAGAGCCGGCCGTCGGTGCCGACTAGAAGTTTGACGCCGGCCCGCTGCATTTCCTTGACCACACGGTAGTGCGCGGCATGCAGCATTTTCAGTGCGGGGACGTTCTCCTGTTTGAAGTTGTTGAACTGTGCCTGGAACTCCTTCAGGATTCCGAGCAGATGCTCCTCACTCTTCTGTCCGGCGTCGGAAGCCTCGGCCACGCTGACCGTATTCGTCACGTGCCCGGCGAACACCAGGCCCTGCTTCTTCGATTCCTCCGCGATGGCGAAAAAGGCCTCGCGCGGGAGGCTGTCGTGCACCTTGATAAAATCGACCCCGAACTTCTTCAGGAAATCAACCTCCTCGCGCCCCTGGGCCGCAATGCTTATCTCGGCCCAGCCCTTCCGCGGAGACGGGGGACCCTCGAGAAGTATGCCGGGGAGCACCAGGCGCGGACCAATGACAGATCCCGCCGCGATCGCTTGGCGCCACTCGAAATCCTGCCAGTACGGCAGATCGCCAAAGTCGTCTGGTAGCCCTTGATCTCCCATATCGCGCACGCCTGTGACGCCGTTAACGATGTTTCCCCACAGGCTGTACAGCGGCAGTACCTTGTTCTTTCTCATGAACGTGTGCTGGTGCATGTCCCACAAGCCGGGGATCATGAACTTGCCCGCCGCGTTGTTCATCAGTGCGCCCCGCGGAATTGCCACGCTACCAGCCTTCCCTAGCGCCGTGATGCGATTACCCGAAACGACGACCGTCATGTCGGGCTGCAGCGGCCCGCCGGTCGCGTCGATGACGGTGACGTGCGTGAAGACCAGTGGCTTCTGATCGGTTGCCACCGTGCCCTGCGCCAGCAATAACGCCGGTATGACCAGAACAAGACACAGCGAAACCAGTAGCGATCTCATCGAAGCCTCCCAGAAAGAGTCGGTGATTATCTCCTCAGAATTCGCGCTCTAGCCACCGAATGCATACGATACACCCCTTAAGAATTCCAGGGGCCACGAGTATCTGGGGGATCGCCTTTCGAAATGCGAGAATGTTTCGGTCGGTACCTTGGCCTAAAGGCAGCGAGTTGCGGGGTTCCTGAGGATTACTTGCAACAACAATCGCGGGTTTACTCGAACTCTTAAAGATACGCGCCGCGCCGCGGGACGATTTAGCGTCTTGTGATCTTGTCCTTCTCCCCTCGAGCCACGGACTCTGCCTACGGCCGCGAAGATTCCATCAGTAGCCCGTCGCCATCAATGGAGGGTGGCTTGCTGCTGCGGCGAATACCGGCATTCGCTCGAGGGGCAGGCGTTCTTCCGAATCTGCATGGTCGAAAACTTTGCGGATTTTATAAGTTGTGGTGCGCTCTGCCGGCGTACGGCTTATGGTTCGGATCATCGCCCGGAATTCGCCAGGAGAGACATATTCACCGAAATTCGCTCCTGCCGCTCTCGAGATGCTCTCCTCCATCAGAGTTCCGCCGAAATCGTTGGCCCCTGCTTCCAGACAGCTCAAAGATCCTTCAAAACCAAGTTTGACCCAGGAGACTTGAATGTTTGGAATGTAGCCGTTCAGAAGCACGCGGGCGAGCGCATGAACGATTAAATCCTCGTGAGGCGAGTGCCCCGCGCGAGCGCCACCTATCTGGAATAGCTTGGTTTGACTATGTATGAACCCCAACGGCACAAATTCAGTGAATCCGCCGGTTTCCTTTTGAATTTCGCGGAGCAAAAACAAATGCCTTACCCAATGTTCGGGTAGCTCGGTATGGCCGTACATCATGGTGGACGTCGAAGGGATGCCGAGACTGTGCGCCGTTCGAATCACCTCGATCCACTGCCGGACTTTCAGTTTATTGGGGCTTAGCGATCTGCGCACGCTATCGTCGAGAATTTCCGCGGCCGTTCCCGGAATGCTATTCAAACCGGCTTCCTTCAACATGAGCAGATACTCGCTCAGGGGGAGGCGTGTTTTTTCGACGCCATAGGTGATCTCCATGGGTGAATAGGCATGCACATGAAGCTCGGGCAGCCGCGCCTTGATGGCCCGAAGAAGTTCAACGTAATAGTATCCGTCGAGATCTTTGGGAAGGCCGCCTTGAATACACACCTCCGTGGCGCCTTGCTTAACCGCCTCTACGGACTTGGCAAGCAGCGTATCTGTGGAATGAAAATAGGCATCGGGCGAGTCTGGCCCTCGGCTGAATCCGCAAAAAGCGCAGCCGACGATACAGATGTTGGTGAAATTCAAATTTCTGTTCACCACGTAGGTGATGCGGTTGCCGACCGCGCGGCGGCGAAGCTCGTCCGCGACCTTCACCAGAGCCAGAAGGTCGTTCCCTTCGACGGTCGCCAGCGTCATCCCCTCTTCCAGTCCGAGATCGTTTCCGGCAAGGGCTTTTTCCAGTGCGCAGGCAACCTTTGGACTCGCTGCCGTGAGAGCCCGATCCCAGGGAATCTCTCTCCATTCAGGTTTCATTGCCTTCAGCATTGATCACCATTCCGGGCATAGCCGTCCTCTCCAAGAAGCTTTTGAACGTGCGGCTGAAGATGGTCGTTTATGAATTCTGGCCGCGTGGAAAACTCAGGATAGATCGCCAACCGTTCGCGCAGTACAAATCCGGCGGAGGCTGTTCTCGCGCTGAGCGAAGAGATCTGCGGCCACGCGGCTTCGGGGTTAATGAAATCTTTCGTCACCGGAGAAATTCCGCCCCAATCATTGATGCCAGCCTTCAGCAGATCGGGATAATCCTCCGAAAGCAGATTGGGCGGAGACTGAATATTCATCTGGCCGCCCAGAATCAATCGGGCAACTGCAATCGTGCGTTGCAAGTCCTCTTTGGAGGGCTCTGGCGCCTGCGCCATGCGAATATCCGGCTTAGCGCGAAATGGCTGGATGATCACTTCCTGCACGTGGCCATGCTTTTCATGCGCGGCGCGGATCGTTAGCAGCGCATCCACGCGCTCCTCCGGAGTTTCACCGATCCCGATCAAGATGCCAGTCGTGAAGGCCATAGACAATTGTCCCGCATTCTCGATGGTCCGCAGGCGAAGAGAGGGGACTTTGTCCGGCGCCTTCCAGTGCGCGCCACCGGGGCGGCCTAGCTGAGGGCTGGCGCTCTCGAGCATCAGCCCCACGCTGACGTTCGTCTCCCGGAGGCGCCGAAGATCCTCCAAGCCCATCACACCCGGATTGGAGTGAGGAAGAAGACCGGTCTTCTCGAGCACTAGCTCGCAGATGGCCGCAAGATATTCGAGCGTACGATCGAAGCCCAACGATTTCAAAAATGTTTTCGCCTCGGGGAACACTCGCTCCGGCTGGTCGCCCAGGCTGAACAAAGCTTCCTTGCATCCGGCACGGGAGCCCGCTTCCGCTACGGCCAGTACTTCATCAGGCGTCATATAGGGCTGCACCCCGGCCTGAGGATCGGCCCGGAACGTGCAATAACCGCAATAGTCCCGGCAAAGGTGGGTGAGTGGAATGAAGACCTTCCTGGAATAGCTGACCGAACGGCCTTTGAAGCGGTCCCGCACGGCGGCGGCCGCATGGAGCAAAGCGGCCAGCGGAGCATCGTTTATCAACGAAAGCGCATCCTCGCGGGACACACAGCCGAGCCCTATTGCACTGTCAAGGGCGGCATCCACATAGTAAGGAACTGCCACATCAGGCATTGGGAAGCCTTCGGCGCAGATCTTCTCGTCACAACCCGAGCCACCCAAAGCATATGCTTGCCCTCCTTTTGCTGTCAACGCAGCCTGGGCGATGCTCGTAAACATAATGCCGCTTACAGCGGCGCTTTTGGGCTATCGAATGAACGGTTCACCGCTTGCCACGAGACGCACAATACGAGACGATCAACGCTGTGCCGCAAAGTAACTTGATGACACATTTCGTCAGCATGTTGATTTGACCGCTGATGGCAAATGTCCTGACCGCTGTTCGTCTGCTTCTCGTAGCCCCTTTTGCGATCTTCATGGCGAGAGGAGACGTGCGCTCTGCGCTTTTCGCTTTGATCGCGTGGGTGGTGGCGCTAGTAACCGATTTTCTGGACGGGCCCGTAGCGCGTCAGCGAGGTACGGTCAGCCCGTTGAGCGGGACCTTTGACCATACCAGCGATTTCCTCTTCGTCACCAGCGGCATATTTGCCGGCGCATCCCGCGGGGCGTTTCCCTGGATCCTGCCCCTGTGTATCACTGCAGCTTTTGCCCAATACGTCATTGATTCTTACTGGATTCACCGGGAGATCAAACTCCGCGGAAGCAAGCTCGGCCGTTACAATGGCATGCTTTATTTTGTCCCGCCTTGCATGGACATTCTGATTCGGCTTGGGGTGCGCTTCCTGTGGCCTTTGCTTACGCTTTTGGTCTGGATGCTGGTTCTGAGCACGCTGATATCCATGGG
This sequence comes from Acidobacteriota bacterium, assembly GCA_003224175.1. Taxonomy (GTDB): domain Bacteria; phylum Acidobacteriota; class Terriglobia; order Acidiferrales; family UBA7541; genus Palsa-189. The sequence continues at coordinate 1,949 of QHYQ01000128.1, read as the reverse complement.
TCAGCGCTTGATGTTCACGAGACTAGCCGAACATCTCCCGAGTCGCTCGGCGGAGAAATAGCAGTCCGACTGCGGCGTTAAACAAGATAAAGAAATTGTGCATGACAAAGCCAAAGGCGGTCATCTGTCCCGGCCTGTCAGGAAAAAGCAGAACCCAAAAGAGGATCGCGACCGAGTGCATCGGTCCGGGCATCGCTGCTCCAAAGAAGATCACCGGCAGGTATCCCAGCATTTCACCGAAACTCACTGAGCCCCCAAAGAGTCTCAAAGCCAATGTATATACCACGACACCAGCGATCACCAGCGGGGCGCGCAGTGCGATTACGGCCCCATAGTGCCGGACTTTGGCGAGCCGGAACGCCCGGAAGATGGGGCGCTCGCGCCACACGATCCCGGAGCCAATTCTGCCGCTGAAGAAGAGATGGAAGAGCACAAAAAAAACGCCCGAGCCCAATGCGATCCAAGGGACTATGTGAAAGACAGGCTGGAAACGACCCCACCGCAACAGGACGCCGACGGTCCCCCATAGCATCAAGCTGTAATACTCGCAAAACATGAGGAAGAGCATGCTGGAGCCGATCTCCCAGCCGGGCACCCCATCCCGGCGGTTCAGATAAAGTGCGATGGCGCCTTTACTGACTTGCTCGTTCACCAGCGAAAGAATGTAGGCGCTGGCGCGAATGGGCAAGATATCTGCGTAGCGGATTTTGGCGTTGAACCAATTAATCACACTCCAAACCACAAGGCTGTCGAATACAAGATAAAGGAAACAATACGGAATCATCAGCACGAGCCAGCGAGGCCAGCTGACATTCTCAAAGCTTCTTAAGAGATAAGGAAGCAGGCGGCTACCTTCGGCCGCAGCGCCACGGCTAAGACGGCTGTAGAGGTAGGCGAAGCAGGCTGCCGTTATAAGCAATGGCAAAAGCCGCTGCCACAGTTTGGCCTTCTTGTCTGCTGCGCTGGAGCGGATGCCGGCTGATGGTATAGTGGCGTTCATTTCGTCATCCTTCGCTTAAGCTGCCTTTAATCATCTCCTCGATTCCGGTAAGTTGGATTCCGAGTTTGCACGCGGCCGGCTGTGGATCAAGACGCGTATCCGCCGTGACTACCTCGAGCGCGTCCGGTGAGAATCCGGGGCCGGCGATGCGTTGACGAATAGCGAGCACCAAAGAAAACAAAGTCTTCGGAATCGAGCCGATCCGGACTTCGCGGCCCAGCAAGCGAGCAGCTCGTTCGACGAGTTCCCGCTCCGGCAGCGAAACAGGGCCAACGAGGTTCAACGTAAGGTTGTTCGCAATCGAGGCTTGTGTCGCGGCCAGCACTGCAGCTCGCGCCAGGTCATCCACGTAGAGCGGCTGCTGAAGATTACGACCGCCGCTGATCAGCCTTGCCCTCCGCCGCCTCACGCTGCGCTGGAGCGCCGCTGCGCCCGCCGTGCCGGGACCGAGCAAAAGTGGAACGCGCAGCACCGTGTAACATAATCCCGAGGTGCGCAGCAGAGACTCCGCCTGTCCTTTCGTGCGGTAGTATCGATTGCAAGAAGTCTCATCGGCACCCGTCGCGCTGACAAGAATGAATTTCTGCACCGAGTTTCGTTTCGCTGCTTCCACGACGCTGCGAGTCGCCGCAACATTTGCCTGCTCATACCTCGAATCCGACGTTTCGACGAGAATTCCTGCAAGATGGATGACCGCAGAGGTCCCATGTAACGCGGCGTCGAGATTGCGGGGGTCATCGTACGAGATACGAACCAGACGATTGGCATCGCCGACCCGCGACCGGATCTGTTCGGCTGCACGCTCCGACCGAACCGCGGCGACCAATACGGTCGGCATCGTCCGTTGTGCCGCTCCACACCGTAGGATAGCTTGGCCAACGGCGCTGTTAGCACCGGTGATAACCACCTTCATGAGTTTGCTGCGAGCAAAGAATCAATTTGAAGCGCG
>QHYQ01000127.1 GCA_003224175.1 Acidobacteriota bacterium | reverse complement strand
CTTTCTTACGCCACCGATGGCTTCAAGTACGTTGTGTTCAAGAATCCGGATTGGGATTTTCGTACACTCAATCTGGATAACGACGTGGCTCTTGCCGACAAGGTAGACAACGGCACGACTAGCGCCATGGACCCGAATCTGAAGGAATTTTTCCGTAACGGTGGGAAGTTGCTGATGTATCACGGGTGGAGCGACCCGCAGGTATCGCCCGTGAACACCGTCAACTATTTTAATACCGTGCTGAAAGCGACGGACGGAGTAGCGGCTGACTCGATCCGTCTGTTCATGCTTCCCGGCATGAGACATTGTGGAGGCGGAGACGGTCCCAACGCTTTCGATGCCATCGGCGCTCTCGCGCAATGGTTTGAGAAGGGGCAGGCGCCAAATCAGATGGTAGCTTCTCACAGCACCAACGGCGTCGTGGATCGTACGCGCCCCATCTGTGCGTATCCGCAAATCGCCGCCTATTCGGGAACCGGAAGCATCGATGAGGCCGCGAATTTTGTGTGCAAGTCACCCTAGCGCTTTATGTTTCAGCCGGAGTGGCGGAACAAAATTACGTCGCCTTCCTGCACGACGTACTCCTTCCCTTCGAGGCGCACCTGCCCTTTTTCGCGCGCCGCGGGCCAACTGCCTGCGGCGAGCAAATCTTCACAGCGCACCACTTCGGCGCGGATGAAGTTGCGCTCGATATCCGTGTGGATCACGCCGGCGGCCTTTACGGCGGGAGTGCCGCGCCGAATGGTCCACGCACGCACCTCGGGCTCGCCGGCGGTAAAAAACGAGAGCAGTCCCAGCAGATCGTAGGTGGCATGGATGAGCCGGTGCAGGCCCGGTTCCCTCAACCCGTAAGCCGCCAGGAGTTCGGCGGCCGCGGCATCGTCGAGCTCCGCGAGTTCCGCTTCGATGCGCCCGCAGACCGCAACCACAGCGCTTTGCGGCCGCCCCCGCAGCTTCTCCAGGCCGTGTCGCTCGATGGCCCTGTCCAACTTATCGACTTCATCGTCGCCGAGATTCAGCACATAGAGCATCGGCCGCAGTGAAAGGAACATGAAGCCGGTCAGGATCTTGCGTTCTTCGGCGGTGACCTCGAGCTCCCGCAGCGGATGTTCGGCTTCGATCGAAGCGCGGCAGCGCGCGAGCAGCGCATGCTCGTTCTCCGTTGCGGCATCCTTTTTCTTTTTGAGGTCTTTCTCCACGCGCTCGAGGCGGCGCTCGATCTGTTCCAGATCGGAGAGCATCAGCTCGAGATCGAGCGATTGCGCATCCCGCAACGGATCGATGCTGCCCGCCGGATGCGGCACAGAGGGATCGTCGAAAACGCGCAGGACGTGCGCGAGCGCATCGACCTCACGCAGGGGCGCCAGCACGGCGGAATCGCGTGCGCGGTCGCGCACGATTCCACCCACATCAACGTACTCCACCGTGGCGTGCGTCACCTTGCGGGGCTTGTAGAGCGCGGCGAGCTGCTCGATGCGCGGCTCCGGCACGCGCGCCACGCCAATGTGGGTGGCGCCGCGAGCGGCTTTTTCCTCCAGGTGCGCTCGCGTCAGAATGCGGAAAAGAGTTGTTTTGCCGACCTGAGGTAAGCCGACGATACCTGTTTGCATGAATCGCGCATCGTAGCACAGCCTAACCCTCATCACCTGCGTGGTTGGCGACGCGCGTCAGGGCACAGACCCTCGCGGACGAGACGCCTCCTAGCAGCGATGATGAGCGGTAAACTTAGCGTATGGGAAAGACGCCCGCGGCCGGTGAAGTCGTGCCGGAATTGGAGTTGCGGGATTCAACAGGAGTGCCGAGCCGGCTATCGGAGCTCATCTCGCAAGGACCGTTTCTGCTGCTTTTTTATCGCGGCGATTGGTGACCGTTCTGTCTCCGCCAGTTGGCGGATTACCGCGACCACTACGAAGAAATCCGCTCGGCCGGAGCCAGCGTCGCGGTTGTTTCCGTCGATCCGCCGGAGAAATCGGAAACGCTGCGTCGCAAGCTGCGGCTGCCCTTTCCCATTTTGTGCGATACCGAGAGGCGCGTCATTCAGGATTGGGATATTTATAACCCGCGGGAGAAGGGCGGCATCGCCAAGCCCGCGGTGTTCATCATCGGCCGCGACCGCGTCGTGCGCTTCTCTTCGGTGGACCGGATTGCCACGCGCGTGCCTCCGTCGGAAATTGTGCGCATTCTGGGTACCAACGCGGGAGCGCAGCCGGTTCGTCGCAAGGTTTGTATTCCCCGCGCGAACGACTTCGTTCGCGCCATCCGTAGCAAGCGTCGGGAGTAGGTTCCTCGAGATTTAGCATCTGGAAAAAACGCATCGTTTTGCACGTTTCGCCTTTTTGTCGCCTAAAAAATACCTCATTGGACACACCACGAGGCGGCTCGCGGAGAAACGCGAAAGCTACATATCAGGCGTTGGACACGCTTAAGTACAATCGCTGGTGGTTTTTACTTCCAACGGGCTAATTCGCCGTACTTTTCCACACATTTTTTCAACCCGGCCTGTGTTTTCCTGTTGACAAGCTCTGAAGAGAGTCTAAGATGTGGGGCCACGTGGGAAGAAGTGGCGATCAGTGATGTGAAGTGGTGAGAAACGAACTGAATTCCCGGTTGCGTGGTGATCCTCCCAGTGCTTCGTGGCAACTATCCGGCGAAGGTGGACGAGAAGGGCAGAGTGAAGATCCCAGCTGCCTTCTTGGAAGCGCTGCGGGAATACGGGAACAAGTTCTATGTGACCAGCGAAAACGGCGATTACGTGCGCGTGTATCCGATGAAGATTTGGAGCGAGATTGAGGAAAAGCTCGCGCGCCTTTCGTCTCATAACCGGACGAAACAAAGGTTTCTGACGCGGACTAATTACTACGGGCAGATTGTTGAGCTCGACGGGCAGGGGCGCATCCTCGTTCCATCGATTTTGCGCGAATCCGCACAGATGCGAGGCGATGTGGACGTGCTGGGGAATTTGACTTACTTGCAGATTTGGAACCACACGCGGTTCCTGGACAACTTAAAGGCCAGCCCAATCACGGATGACGATGAAAAGACGTTGGACGATTTGGGCATTTAGCTGCGCGGGCCGGACCGCGCTGTAAGTTTGACGGCAGGTCATACGCCGGTGCTGGCCGAAGAGGCCCTGCGCTGGCTGCAAGTGGAGCCCGCCGGCACGTATGTGGACGCGACGGTGGGGCTCGGCGGGCACGCCGTGGAAATTGCCCGGCGGCTCACAGCGGGACGCTTGATCGGTTTGGATCGCGATGCGAGAGCCCTGGAAATCGCTCGCGAGAATTTGAAGGAATACGGGGGAAGGGTTGTGCTGGTGCAAGCTGATTTTTCGAGGATCGATGAAGTAGCCCGAGAGATGAACCTGCCGCCGATCAACGGAATTTTGGCCGACCTGGGCGTTTCCAGCTTGCAATTGGATACTGCCGAACGCGGGTTTTCTTTTCGGCTCGCGGGACCTCTGGACATGAGAATGGATTCGAGAATTGCGCTCACCGCGGCAGATATCGTGAACCAAACTGCCGAGGCAGAACTCGCCGGCTTGCTCTATCGCTTGGGCGAAGAGCGGGACTCCAGAAGAATCGCCAGGGCCATCGTGCGTGCGCGGCCCATTCGCGGCACCGAACACCTGGCAAAGGTTGTGGCAGGGGCTCGTACTTCAAGGGGAAGGCAGAAACTGCATCCCGCGACAAAAACGTTTCTGGCGCTGCGGATTGCGGTGAATCGAGAATTGGAGGAACTCGGGCAGTTTCTAGACCGGGCCCCTGCCACACTAGCCCCCGGGGCACGCTGGGTGGTGTTGAGCTATCACTCGCTCGAAGACCGCATGGTGAAACAGGAATTTCGCCGCCTGGCCGGCGATGGCGTGGTGAAAGTGCTGACCCGCAAAGTGGTGCGCCCGAACGAAGCGGAAGTTGGGGTGAACCCGCGGGCGCGCAGCGCGAAGATGCGGGTCGCAGAGAAGCTTATGCCGCCGGCGGCGGAAGAGTTGGCATCGTGACTCGATCTCGAACCGTCAAGCGTACCGAATTTCACACCGTCAAACGGATCGATAATTCACGCCTGGCTCGCCCGGTCGCCTCAGACCGTCTTCGCGAGATGGCGCGATTGATTGGACTCGGGGCCCTGCTCGCTGCTGCCGCCTTGTTTTACGCTTGGCAGCACTTCGAATATTTGCAGCTTCGTTATCGCGTGGAATCGCTCAAGTCGGAGCGCTCCCAAGCTTCCGAATTGAACCAGCAGCTGAAACTGGAAATGGCCGGTCTGCGCGCGCCTTCGCGGATAGACGAGATTGCCCGGCGACAACTCAGGCTTACGGCGCCGGTGCCCGGCCAAGTGGCGCCGCTCGAGGGACCGTTTGAGCCCGTGGTTGCCCAGGTCCGCCCCTCAGGAGCTTTCCGCGCTCCGGTTTCGGGAGTCCGGTGGACTCCAGCGGAGTCCGCCGACCGGACTCAGTGAATTCGCGGCCGGGCCCAATAAATTCGCCCGCGAGAGCGAGCCAATCCGCCGAAGAATTGATTTGAGATTGATTTGAAGGGATACAAGTCCCCGGCACGAGAATGGATTTTCGCAGCCGTCAGATCCGTTTGCTGATCGTGGCCGCGGCGCTCGGCCTTTGGACTGCCGCCGCTGTCGCGCGGCTCGCGGATTTGCAGCTTTTGCGCTACAGCGATTATTTGGCTCGCGCCGAACGCCAGCAGCAGCGCATTGTCGAAATCAGCCCCAAGCGCGCCGACATTCTCGACCGCAATCTGCAAGAGCTGGCCATGAGCACTTCGCTGGACTCGTGCTTCGCGGTGCCTGCGGAAATCGCGGACAATGATCTCGTAGCGCGCTTGCTCGCTCCCCTCTTGGCTCTCCCGCCCGAGGAGATTGCCACGCGTCTCAGTTCCTCACGCTCTTTCGTATGGATGGCGCGCAAGCTGCCGCCGGCTACGGTGCGCCGCATTCGGCAGTTGAATCTGCGCGGCATCTATTTCCAGAAAGAAAATCAGCGCTTCTATCCGAAGCGCGATCTGGCCGCCGCCGTTCTCGGGTATGTCGATATCGACGAGAAAGGGCTGGGCGGAATCGAATACCAACTCGACGGCCGCATCCGCAGCAAAGCTGCCCGCATGCTTATCCTCACCGACGCGCACAACCGCTGGTACGAGAGCGCCGACAAGACCCCGGAAGCGGGCTCGAGCGTGATTCTGACCATCGACGAGAATATCCAGTTCATCGCCGAAAAAGAACTCGCCACGGCCATCGAGGAGACGCGCGCCAAGGCCGGCACAGTGCTGGTCGAGGATCCCGCGAATGGCGAAGTCCTGGCCATGGCCAGCTGGCCGAAGTTCAATCCCAATGCCCCCGCCGGCAGCCCGCCGGAGACGCGGATGAACCGCGCCGTGGGTGCGCTCTACGAGCCGGGATCGGTTTTCAAGATCGTGACGCTTTCCGCGGCTATCGATCAGGGCATCACCACGCCTGACGAAGTCGTGGATTGCCAGATGGGCGCCATTTACATTGCCGGACACCGCATCCGTGATCACAAAGCCTACGGCCTTCTCACCGTTTCGCAAATCCTCGCGCATTCGAGCGACGTGGGCGCCATCAAGGTCGGGCTGCGCCTGGGGGCGCCGAAATTCTACGAATACATTCGCGCCTATGGCTTCGGAGAACCGACGGGCATCGATCTTCCCGGGGAAAATCGCGGCCTGCTGCGGCGCGTCGAAAATTGGACTCCGGTTTCGGTGGGCTCGATTTCCATGGGCCAGGAGGTCGGCGTCACGCCTTTGCAGATGATCAACGCGGTGTCGGCGATTGCCAACGGCGGGCTGCTGTATCGCCCTCACGTCGTGCTGGCGCTGCGCCGGGCATCTCAGGTAGAGCAGGAGCCGCAGGTTGCGCCGCGGCGCGTCGTCCGCGAGGCGACCGCAGCGACCATGCGTGCCATGCTGGAGGGCGTGGTTCTCAATGGCACCGGGACCAAGGCGCAACTCGATGGCTATACTTCCGCAGGAAAAACCGGCACGGCTCAGAAGATCGATCCCGCCACGGGCCGTTATTCGGCCACCCAAATGATCGCTTCATTTGTCGGCTTTGCTCCAATCAATAATCCAGCGGTGACGATTCTGGTGCAGCTTGATTCCCCCGTGGGACTGCACGAGGGCGGATCGGTCGCCGCCCCGGTTTTCAGGCGCATTGCCCAGCAAGTGCTTCCCTACCTCAATGTACCCCACGATATCCCGGTTTCTCCGACCACGCTGCGAGCGGCGCGGCGTTCGCAGGCCAGCGAAGCCGCCGACGTGTCCGACTTCGATTCCGGTCAATTGACTTCGGCCGCATTTAGCCCCGGGCAGCCCGAGCCGATCTCTGCTGCGGCGTTTCCTGTTTCGGCTTCGGGGCCCACCGTGGAGCTGGCCGCAGGCGGCGGCATATCGATTCCGGATCTGGCGGGTAGGACGGTCCGGCAGGTGACCGAGATTTGCGTGCAACTCGGAGTGAATCCGGTGCTGGTCGGCACCGGCACGGTGCAGGAGCAGTCTCCTCAACCCGGCGCCTTGGTGCGTCGCGGCGCTTCCGTTATTTTTCAGTTCGGCCGCCCCCTCCTGAGGCAAGCTCAACTGCGCACTCATACGCGATTCCACAAGGCGGCCCGATAAATGCGCCAAACTCGCCGACCGGCCTGCCGAAGGGCCCCGTTGGACTCTTCGGAACATGAAGCCTCGGCAAAATTGAGCGCACTTCGTGGGCGTCCTATACTTACAAGCGCGGGAATGAAACTGCAGGAATTGGTCGCGGGTGCTGGGGTGCACGAGCCTTTGGCAAGTCCCGAGGCGGAAATCTCCTCGGTCGTCTACGACAGTCGCCAAGCCACGGCCGGTTCGGTTTTTGTCGCCATTCGCGGCGAAAAGACGGATGGCAATCGCTTCGTCAGCACCGCCGTCGAGCGCGGAGCAGTGGCCATCGTCAGCGAAATGCCGCCCCCCGCGCAGCGCGGCCAAACGCTGGAGGCGCAACCCCAGAACGCCGAAATAGCGCCGCAACCACTTCCCGCTTCCGTGGCTTGGCTGCATGCACCAGATGCGCGCAAGGCGCTGGCGATTATTGCCGCGAACTTCTACGGCCATCCTGGGGACAAGCTGCAACTCGTCGGAATCACCGGAACCAACGGCAAGACCACCACGAGCTTTCTTCTCGATTCCATTATTCACGCCGCCGGCTTGCGCAGCGGCCTCTTTGGCACCATCGAATATCGCACCCCGCACGAAACCTATCCCGCGAAAACCACTACGCCCGAATCTCTCGACTTGCACCGCTTCTTTTCCGAAATCGTTCGGGCGGGCGGCACGCACGCGGTTCTGGAAAGCAGTTCTCACGCGCTTGCCCTTGATCGCCTCTGGGGTTGCCGCTTTGCCGCGGGGATCTTCACCAATTTGACCCGCGATCATCTCGATTTCCACAACACCATGGAGAATTATTTCGCCGCCAAGCGGCGCTTGTTTGAAGGCACAGGCGCAGGCCGCGCCCGCTTCGGCATCGTCAATGCCGACGACCCGTACGGCCAGCAACTCCGGAACGTTGCGGAGCAGACCATCACCTATGGCTTGGGTTCGGGCGCCCAGGTTACCGCTAAGAAATTCGCCCTGGCGCTGCGGGGACTCGATTTCGTCGCCGAAACGCCGGCAGGAAAAATCGAAGTTCGCTCTCCGCTCGTGGGCCGCAACAATGTTTACAATCTGCTCGCGGCAATTGCCGCGAGCATCGCCCTGGATTTTCGGCGCGAAGCCATCGAAGCGGGCATTTCCGCTTTGGCTGCCGTGCCCGGCCGCTTCGAGCGCATCGACCTGGGCCAGCCCTTTATGGTGGTCGTGGATTACGCGCACACTGACGACGCGCTGCAAAAGCTGTTAGAGACGGCGCGTGAACTCCATCCCACCGGCCGCATGATCACGCTTTTCGGCTGCGGAGGCGAACGCGACCGCAGCAAGCGTCCGCTGATGGGAGCAGCCGCGGGCCGCCTGAGCAATGTGGTCATTCTTTCGAGCGACAATCCCCGCAGCGAGGATCCGCTCAAAATTATCAATGACGCGCTGGTGGGCTTGCAGCGCACTTCGGCCAAAGTGCTGGTCGAGCCGGACCGCGAACGCGCCATCGAACTGGCGCTCGAGCAGGCCCGCCCTGGCGACATCGTTCTGCTCGCCGGCAAAGGACATGAGACCACTCAGGTGTTGAAAGATCGCACGATTGAATTCGACGACCGGGAAGTGGCTCGCCGCATTTTGCGCGAGCGCGGTTATGGCGGTTAAGGAATGAAACAAACGCGGTGAGGGCCAGGCCGCTGAGGACGATATGCGGTGGACGGTTCAAGAGATTGCTCGCGCTTTGGGTGTCGCAGTTCCCGCGGGGCTCGCCCCCGTGGCGCGGCTGGCCGGCGTCTCGATTGATTCTCGCGCTGTGGGTCGAGGCCAGTTGTTTGTCGCCATCTGCGGCCCGCGACACAATGGACACGATTTTGTCGCCGCTGCTTTGCAAGCGGGAGCGGAGGCCGCTGTCGTGGCGAGCGAGCGCATTTCCAGTTACCCTGCCGAGATTCGCGGCCGGCTTTTCGCGGTCGGCGATACCCTGGCTGCGCTGCAGGAACTGGCACAAGCGGTTCGGCGGGCCTGGGGCCGGCGTATCGCCGCGGTCACGGGTTCGGTCGGAAAAACAACAACCAAAGAGATTCTGGCGGCGCTGCTGGGCGCGCAGTTTCGCGTGCTGAAATCCGAGGGCAATCTGAACAACGAATACGGCCTGCCGCTGACGTTGCTTCGTCTCGATCCCGAAGACGAAGCCGCCGTGGTCGAATTGGGCATGTCGCGGCGCGGCGAGTTGCGGCGCCTCGCTGAGATTGCCGAGCCGGAAGTGGGGCTGGTCACGCGCGTGGCGCCTGTGCATTTGGAATTTTTTGCTTCGATCGACGAAATCGCCCTCGCCAAGCGCGAATTGATCGAAGGGCTCGCCGGTCCGGAGAACGTCGCGGTCTTGAATGCGGACGATCCGCGCGTCGCACGTTTCGCGGAAGTCGCGCGCGGCCGCGTCTTGACGTTCGGATACGGCTCATCTGCGCAGTTTCGCGCGGAAAAGATTCTGGACCATGGCGCCGCCGGCTCCGAATTCGACTTTGTGGCCCCCGGCGAACGCGCACGGCTGGCGCTCGCGCTTCCCGGGCGCCACAGCATCGAAAACGCTCTCGCCGCGCTGGCCGCCTCGAGCGTCTGGGGAATCGGCGCGGCTGAGGCCTCGGACGTTTTGCGCGATATCAAAGTCGGCGAAATGCGGGGCAAGTTGCTGCAGTTCGCCGCGGGCTTCGCGCTGATCAACGATAGCTACAACTCGAATCCAGTCGCCCTCGCGGCGATGGTTGATCTTTTGGCCCACACCAGGCCGAAGACCGGGAATTACCGGCGGCGCATTCTCGCTGCCGGTGAGATGCTCGAGCTCGGCCCGGCGTCTCCGAACCTGCATCGCGAGGCGGGACGCTACGCAGCCTCGCAGCGGATTGACTCCATCGTGGCCGTTCAGGGCAACGCCGTGCAAATCGCGAATGGCGCGATTGCGGCGGGCATGCCCGCGTCCCAGGCGCATTTCTTCCCTGACTCTTCGGTGGCTGCGGCATTCCTCGCCGGAATGGTCCAACCGGGAGATCTCGTCCTGGTGAAGGGATCGCGAGGCGTGAAGATGGAACGCATAGCCGAGGCGCTGCGCGCGAAATATCCGCTTGCGGATGAAGTGCCGGCTCCGGCCGTGCCGCAGGGCCACAACTGAAATGCTCTACTACCTCGTTTATCACGTTCCGGCGCGCGCGGCGCACGTACTGAACGTCTTGCGCTATATTACCGTGCGCACCGCGCTCGCCAGCATCTCGTCGTTGTTTCTCGGGCTGATCCTCGGGCCCTGGATGATCCGCCGCCTGCGCAGCTTGCAGATTGGCCAATTCATTCGCGAAGAAGGGCCGCGTTCGCATCAAACGAAAGCGGGCACGCCTACGATGGGCGGCTTGCTGATTGTGACCGTCACCTTGGTGCCGGTTTTATTTTGGGCCGATCTCTCGAATACCTATGTGCTGCTCTCGATCTTTGCCATGCTGGCCTTTGGCGCCATTGGCTTAGCCGACGACTACAGCAAGGTCGTGCGCCACCGCAACCTGGGATTGACGGGCCGCTCGAAGTTTGCCTTCCAGGTCCTGGTGAGCTTCGGCGCAGCGCTGTCTCTGCTGCTGATGACGACTAATCGCGTCTACTCGACGCAACTGATTGTCCCGTTCTTCAAGAATTTTAGCCCCGATCTGGTGGTGCATTCGCTGCTGCGAAGCCGCTATTTTTGGCCTGCGGCGTTTCTGCCGTTTCTGGCTTTCGTAGTTCTCGTGATGGTCGGCTCGTCGAACGCCGTGAACCTGACCGACGGCTTGGACGGCCTGGCCATTGGCTGCGTGATCGTAGCTGCGGGCGCGTTGACGATCTTGACCTACGTCACCAGCCACGCCGGATTCAGCGCGTATCTTGATATCCAGCATTTGCCGCAGGTCGGCGAGCTGACCATTTTCTGCGGCGCACTGGTAGGCGCGGCGCTCGCTTTTCTTTGGTACAACGCGCACCCCGCCGACGTGTTCATGGGCGACGTCGGCTCGCTGGCCATCGGCGGTTCCATTGGTGTCGTGGCTGTGGCCATTAAACAGGAGATTCTGCTGTTCTCGGTGGGCGGCGTCTTCGTGCTCGAAGCCATTTCCGTGATCTTGCAGGTGGCTTCGTTTCGACTCACGGGCAAACGCATCTTCCGCATGGCGCCCCTGCATCATCATTTCGAGCTCGCCGGCTGGAGCGAATCGAAAATCATCGTGCGCTTTTGGATCGTGGCGCTCGTTTTTGCGCTTTTTTCGCTGACCACGCTGAAGTTGAGGTAAGGATGCGCCCAGGAATCGAACTCGATGGCAAACGCGTCTTGGTCGTGGGACTAGCCCGCACCGGCGTCGCCACGGCGCGCTTCTGCGCCGCGCGTGGCGCTCGCGTGACCGCAACTGACGATCGCCCCGCGGAGCAGCTTGCCGACGCAGTGCAGCAACTGCGCAAAATCGGCTGCACGCTTGCATTTGGCCGCGATGTTATTACGAATTTCGCTGCGCAAGATTTGATCGTGCCCAGTCCCGGCGTGCCCTCCAATCATCCCGGCTTGGCCGCAGCGCGGCAGGCCGGTGTTCCGGTCTGGAGCGAGATCGAGCTCGCATGGCGATTCCTGCGTGGGCGCCTCATCGGCGTGACCGGATCGAATGGCAAGACGACGACCACTTCGCTGATCGGGCACATCCTGGCCGGCTCCGGCAAGCAAGTTATGGTTGCCGGAAATATCGGCACGCCCTTGATCGCTTACGCCGATCAATCCGACGACAAGACAATGACGGTTGCAGAGGTCAGCAGTTTCCAGCTTGAGTTAATTGATTCGTTCCGTCCGGACATTTCAGTTTTGCTGAACCTCACTCCCGATCATCTCGACCGGCACGCTTCGTTCGAAGACTACGCTGGGGCCAAAGCGCGTATTTTTGAGAATCAAACCGAGCGCGATGCCGCAATCATCAATGCCGACGATCCTGCGGCAACCGAACTCGCCCCGTCGCGGCCTCAGATTTTCTGGTTCAGCAGGACGAAACGCGTTGCCAGTGGCGCCTATTTGCGGGGCACGCAGATCATTTTTCGGCGCGACGGAGAGAACACCGTGCTGCTGGATCGAGCCGATATCGGGTTGCGCGGCGAGCACAATCTCGAAAACGTACTGGCCTCCGCGTCGGCCGCCTTTCTCGCGGGTGTCGCCTCCGCGGAAATCGCCGCCGGCGTGCGCAGCTTCCCCGGCGTCGAGCATCGGCTGGAGTTTGTTACCAAAATTTCCGGCGTGAATTTCTTCAACGATTCCAAAGCCACCAACGTCGACGCAACGGTAAAGGCTCTCGAATCTTTTTCCGGGGGACTGCTGGTCATTCTCGGGGGCAAAGATAAAGGCAGCGATTACGGCCCGCTGGTTCCTCTATTGCGCGAACGGGCCAAAGTCGTTTTGCTCATCGGCGCGGCGGCGGAGAAAATCGCCGCGCAGCTCGGCGGAGCGATCCCCCTGGAGCGCGCCGAAACTCTGCAGCGTGCGGTGGCGCTGGCGTATGAACACGCGCGTGAAGGCGATACGGTGCTGCTCGCCCCGGCTTGCGCCAGCTTCGATCAGTTTGAAGACTACGAGCATCGCGGCCGCACTTTCAAGCAATTGGTCCGCGCGCTCGCGGAAGAGCCCCGCCCCCTGCACGCGCGCGGGCGCGAGGTCTGATTCATGCTGCGGAGAGCCGAAGCCGATCGTTGGCTGTTCGTCGCCACGATCACGCTCTGCCTGGCTGGCGCCGTGATGGTTTTTAGCGCCTCGGCGCTGACGGCGCGCGAACAATACGGCAACAGTTACCATTTTTTGCTGCGGCAGCTTCTCTGGCTGGGATTCGGTCTCCTGGCCATGTTCGCCATGATCAATGTGGATTATCGCCGTTTGCGCCAGCCGAAACTCGTGCTGACCTTTTTGTTTCTAGTGCTTGTCATGTTGGTGGGTGTTTTCTTCTTGGATAAGGCCCACGCCACGCATCGCTGGTTCCGCTTGGGGCCGGTCAGCTTGCAGCCGTCGGAACTGGCTAAGCTAGCGGTGATTCTGTACCTCGCTTGGTTCCTGGAGCTGCGCTGCCGCCCGCGCAGCTTTGGGGTAAACGACCTCATGCACACACTCGCACCTGCATTGGGCCTCGTGCTGATGATGGCCGGCCTCGTCGTGTTGGAACCCGATCTCGGCACGTCGCTCGAGATTGTCATCATCGCCATGGCCATGCTGTTTGTAGCCGGGCTTTCCGGAAAATATATTGCCGCCGCAACTGTCGCCGCTGTTCCCGCGATCTATTTCGCGGTGGTGCACGTCTCCTACCGGTACGAACGAGTCATGGCCTTTCTGCATCCCGACGCCGATCCCCTGGGCCACGGCTTCCAACTGATGCAGTCTCTCATCGCCGTCGGTTCGGGAGGATTGACCGGCGTTGGCCTGATGGAGAGCCGTCAAAAGCTTTTTTATCTTCCTGAAGCGCACACCGACTTCATCTATGCGGTCCTGTGCGAAGAACTTGGCTTCATCGGCGGTGCCCTCGTATTGGCCCTCTTCGCGGTTTACGCCTGGCGGGGACTGGAAGCCTGCTTTCGCGCTCGCGATAATTTCGGGCGCTTCCTGGCTCTGGGAATCACGGTCATGGTGGCGAGCCAGGCCTTAATCAATTTAGGGGTCGTGCTGGGCCTGATGCCGACGAAAGGAATTCCGCTGCCGTTCTTGAGCTACGGCGGCTCGAGCCTTTTCGTCATGCTTTTGGGCACCGGCGTGCTCTTGAATATCAGCCAGCAGACTGGTGAAGGAGTGCGTGGATAGCCGAAGAAGCGGCGGCTCGAACTTGCTCATTGCGGGCGGCGGCACGGGCGGGCACGTGATTCCCGCGATCGCTGTCGCGTGGGAATGGCTGAGACGCGATAAAAGCAGGGACGTTGTTTTTGTGGGCACCCAGCGAGGAATCGAATCACGGCTGGTGCCCGAAGCGGGCCTCAAGCTCGAATTGATTCGCTCGGCGGGCCTCAAGGGTATGGGTACGGCGCAATTCATTCACAACATTTTGCTGCTGCGGCTGGCGTTTTGGGATTCTGTGGCAATCCTGCGCCGTCACCATTTCGCCGCGGCTTTCGGCGTCGGCGGCTATGCCGCGGGGCCGGTGATGCTCTCTGCAATCATTTCGGGATTACCCAGCGTCATTTTCGAGCCCAACGCTGAAGCGGGCTTTACCAATCGCGTGCTCGCCGACATGGCCACGCGAATTGCCGCCGGCTTCCCTTCTGTCGCGGAACGCCTCGGACACCGAGCCGTAATGACCGGATGCCCCGTGCGCCCCGAGTTCTTTGATTCTCCGCCGCCGATGCCCGCGCCGCCTTACCGGATTTTGATCACCGGTGGAAGCCAGGGCTCGCGCGCCGTGAATCGCGCCGTGAT
>QHYQ01000126.1 GCA_003224175.1 Acidobacteriota bacterium | reverse complement strand
GATATTGCAGAACGGCCAAAGTGCAGACCGCCGCGACCATACCGAGAATGGCCGCCAACTCCATCGCCGATCTCTTGGACCATTTCATCGTATTCGCCTGAGCTACCCTCGCCAGAAGCTATTTGGGCGGATCCGCCTTATTGTCTTCGCAGATGTATTCCAACAGGTGCCAGCCGCGTTTCAGAGTAAAGATCTGCTGCCCGTTCCACGGCTTCATGTAGGCTTTCGGATCATCAATGGTTACGTCATCCACCAAAGTGTCGTGATCCGGCCGCCGGATTCGTTCCATTACGTGAAGCGCATCGGAATGCGGATGTCCCACTTGATCGAGCCAAGTCTTATCATTCAGCCCCACCGTATCGACAACCAGAGTATCGCCTTCCCAGCGGCCAATCGAATCCCCCATCCAGCTGGGGCTCAGGTCTTTTGGATGCTGCCGCCGCTCCAGGTCGATGAAGCGCACGAAGTGGTCGTATTCGAATACCATCATGAGCTGGCCCGGAATCTGGATGATCTGCATGGGAAAAGGTATCAACATGATGCGCGGCACGCCCGGCGGATAACAGTTCAAAACGGGGTCTTGCGAATCCGGAGTCGCATGCGGCCCGTATCCCGGCTTCGCCGCTTTGTATTTCGCCTCAGCCCACGGCTGGAACGCGGGCTCTTTCGCACTGAAGGTGATCAGATTCTGCTTCTCCAGCCAAACTCCGGATAGGTCGGTTGTGGAGGTGCCACTCTGGCTTCGGACGGCAAGCGGCCGCCTCGCGCTTTGCGCCAAGGAAAGCGGGGCCGATGAAAATACAATCGCAATTACCAGCACCGCCATCGAGCTGAATGGGGTCTTGCGCAACTCTAAACTCCCCGGTCCGTCAATATTTCCGCACTGGTCCCTATGGCCCGGCGATATGGTTGGTTCTATTGTACTGTCAATCGAGAGGTTGGGCACGTGAGCGCGACGGCAGCGGCAGGTCACCTTCCCCTAAGAAGACTTCTCGGGAGTTCCCATCTGAGAAACGGCCTTACCGGAAAGTGGCTCTTTGAGCCAAAAATCGACCCGCCTGGATCACGGAAATCGGCCAGAACGACCGAACTGAAAACAAGAAACTTGAGCGAGTTGACTCAATAGCCCCGTTCTGGGGCTACCGATTGGCGGCCTTTCTGATATCCAACCGAACAACGCAGTTGCCAAATTCGGACCTTCACCGCCTTCGGCCGTGCTAACTTCAACTGCTTGTAATCGACCCGAACAGCGAGGATTTCAAATGACAAACGAACAAGAGAAAGCAGTACAGGTCGTGCGAGATGCCCTCGCCTACGCGAGGAGGACTGGTGTTACGAACGACCAAGCATTCCAAGCGGCGACGGCCGATCCGGCTCCGTCGCTTAAGGGCGGCACGGACATACTTAGCGGCGGATCGATTCCGTCTGACGATAATTCACTTCCCAAATCAATTCCGTCTGGCAGGAATCCACTCACACCGAAGAAGTAAGTAAGGTTTGACGCGGGGCCAGAATCGTGCCTTCTCGGTCGAAACGGCTGCTGGCGTCTTTCACGCAGTAACTGATCGTATTCTTGTGAACGTCGAGCCCGATGTATACATACTCTGCATGGGCGAGCCTCCTTGGTTGAATGTGAATCAGCGGGGCGTCAGGTCAGTACGTTGCATCGACACGAGGCTCGAACTGCAGGCCGTTGTTGAGTGAGTTCGATTCGTTCGTAGAGATTGAACACTCGTATCTCTTGTTTGGCCAAAGGTTTTGGACTGCGAAGAAAACACTTGCCGGCGGAAAGCTTGGCCAGACAAAGTGACACTGAAGTGAGTTGATGACCACCATCTTTCGGTGGATTGCCGCTCTCGGAGAGAAGCTCTGGATTTCGCCGGTGGTCTGGTCGGCCACATTCCGACAAGTTGCTCCCGCGCGGCGCATCTGCGAGGGCAACTCCTCCCAGCCCGCACGCATCTAGCTGATCAAATACCCCCAAAACCCTTTCACCCTGTCCCCGTCGACAACGGGGGATAGCTGCTGCAAGAAAACCCGCCTCGGTCGTTCAATGCTGTTGGAACTCTGGTTGTGAGTCGGTGTCCAACATTTCAGAGCGCTAAAGGAGGACGTCATGTACCGAGGAAACTGGTTTTACTGGGGATTGGCGGGTCTCGCCTTGACGATCGTGCTTACGGTCGCTCCGTGGGCTAAGAATACCCAAAACACAGAAAAGAATGATCCAAACGCGTGGCGGCTCGCGGAGCCGATCCGATACGAAAACCTGAGTGTCTTCCCGGTCTTGAGCGGAAAATCCGTTGACACGTCAAGTTTTGTCACTCTAGACGACGCTCTCTCGACTGGTCAAGTCGTCGTCACTGAGAAGGGAGGCGATGTCGTGCGCCGCTCGCGAGGCGCTCACTCGGTCGATGTCCCACAGCAATATGGGGCGTCGGTCAATCAACTTGTGCTGATCAACCGCAGTTCCAAACCGTTGTTGCTCTTAGCCGGCGAATTGGTGAGTGGCGGTAAGCAGGATCGGATCATCTCCAAGGACCGGATCGTCCCGCCGGGCGCTGATCCTCTGCCACTTGATGTCTTCTGTGTCGAAGAGGGCCGGTGGTCGGCCGGCGCACAATTTTCCGCCGGAGAGCTAATAGTGCATCCGAGCGTGCGAGAAGGCCGCGGTGGATCAGGAGCAGGGGAAGGTGTGGGAGGCCGTCCGCAGCGGAACCACCTCGGGCGCCGGCGCAGCTAATGGGACTCCCTCAAGTGCCCTAGCCCAGCCCGCCCAACAGGCGCAGACCGTAACGGTTACCTCTGAAGCTCTCAGCGGCGTCATGACTTCCGAGGCGCGGACGCATTCCTACAAGGGGATCTACAATTCTAAAGCAATAGGCGATCCGGTAGATGCATTCACTAAACAGGTGCAAGAACGTTTTGCACGCGCCACCGCAAACCTGAAGGGCGAATCTGTAGTGGGTGTGGTCGTCGCTTGGAGCGATATTTTTGCATCGGCGGCTCTGTTTGTCCGCTACTGGCCAAAGCTGCTGCGCAGCTATGTGGTTGAGGCCCTGACACGTCCCAAGACCGGCGAGCAGGCTTCCGTCAACGATGCGCGCGAATTTCTAAGGCCTCTCATCGGTCACGAGAGCATCGAGACCGAGCCAGCGACCTACCGTCTAAAGCAGGTGACTGAAGGAAGATATGTTGAGATGGAGCTGGAGGCGTTGCGCCCTGTGGATATCACGCTGCACGTGTTGAAGGTTCATCGCACGAGCTGAGTAAGAGCAATTTGGCTGCTTGTAAGGGTCCGGGCCGACGCTTCAGCCGAGACCTGAAGATCACAAGCGCGCTGCCACAAGCGCGGCCCGGCCACGTCCCGCGAGGAGCGGCCGCCACTGCAATCATGAGCGTACGTCGCACCATACGTACCCTCCTCATTTTTTTAACCACCGCTAAGGGATTCGACGGACAACTCTTACTGTTTGGGAATCGTGGATGCCGTGCTTTCATTGTAATGAAGATTGTCAGATGTCACGCAGAAATGTTCTGCAATCTCAGTATTGGGGATCAGTGTGATCGTTGCGGCAGTAGTCCAAGGCGCCGTATATACCTTGGGGTCGATAACCGTGAGCGTTACCTGAAGCAATCCGTAGTTGAGTCGCTTGTAACGCTCCTCGATCCGCATTTCGTCGCTATGCGGATAGCCGCCCGGTCTCCTGGTCCCACTGCGCTGGACCTGATTAGTAAGCCAGGATCTATCGTCATAGCCGTTCGATTCGACAACGAACGTGTCTCCTTCCCACCTGCCGACAGCATATCCCAGGTATCGTGGAATCGGAGGATTTGGCGGCAGTTTGCGCCCGTCGGTCCAGATGTCCCGCCAAGTGTGACCCTGCTCAAAAAATTGTAAGACACGGTTTGGCAACACAACGAACTCAAATCCATAGTCGTATGTTAACCACCGTGGCCAACCGAAAGGATCACAAATATTCATAGGATCCTTTGAATTCCACTGGGGTGAGTCGCTTTGGTCGGCGTCGAACAACTTCTGTCCGTAAGGAGTAAATGACGGAACCACCTTCGCATCCAGCGGAGTACCATTGGCCTCCAAGTCGTTGGGACTACCGCTCCAAACTCCCGACATATCATGCGCATCAAACGCGCGCGTATCTACATTCGCCTTCTTCCGGTCCTCCGCGATATAACCTTCGTTCTCGCAGCGCGGACAGGCCTTCCAGCCTGGACCCGGAGTGACTAAGGGCACCTCCAACCCCGGCCTTGGGGGCTTTGGAGCGGCTTGGTCCGGGCCTCCCTGTTGCGCGGACGCGACCGGCCCGAGGGTCAGCAGCGTCGCCAACAGTACAATGCTGACAATCGCAAAGTTTCGCATTTTGTCAAACCTTCTTCATCAGACGGGCGGCGCCATCCCAGAACAAACCGGAATCTCCTTTGACTTCAAAAACAGCAACGATTGTACGCCCATTTTTCCTGCTGGGAATGTGTGAAGAGATTTCGTCCGGAGCGGCCCCAACAGTAAGATTTGGCAGGCGAATGACTATGGACCAATAGCCATTGATGCCCGCCGGCGGTGAGCAGATGGATTCCGAGTGATCACCAACACAGCGCACCAGCCACAAATAGCCGTCAGTCGTGGTGCTTGACCTCCCGATCAGCCATGATCTTGTCGCGATAGGCCCGGCTTCGCCGCCTTTCCTTCTTTGCGGTGCGAACCCTTGCCTTCGTGATTTCCACTGAGCTGACCGTAAACATCGACGGCAATTGCTCGAGCTTCGCGCTTTTGCACGAGGGGCACCGAGGTACGTCCGAGGCGCGCACGAGTGCTTCGAACTCCCTGCCGCAGGATCGACATCGAAAATCAAACAGTGGCATGGCCTGCGCCTCCTCAATTTCGAAGTGCCAGAGGCGGCCACTCCGGCGGGGCAGCATCGACGGAGTTGACCGGTGTCCAGCAAACGCACGGTCAGAAAGTCGCATGAGGGGCGGAAGGCGTCAAGGACATGTGCGGCGAATGCCAGAAACGCTTTAGGAGGCACTGCGCGTCCCTCCGGAGATTCGCCTAGGAGCGTGCCAATTTTACATGGCTAGTACCATTCCGAACGATCGTGGGAAGCAGTATGTATCTGCCTGAGCCGCTATCTACTTAACGACTTTATGCGCGATTGGTAGGCGCATTGCTCCTATCGAGATTTCGCTCTAACAGACACAAATTCTCAACAAGGAGAGTTTCTTGTCCAAATTCACGATTGGAACAATTCTGCTGCTGTCCACACTGCTGTTGGGAAGCCTGAATTATTCGCACGCACAGGGTGTCAGCGCTTACTTTGGTCTGGGGTCGGGCACCAACTCCGCGGGAACCACCACGGGTTGTTCGCCGGGGCAACTTTTCGATAACTTCAACTCCGCTTGCGAGCCCGCACCCACCATCGGCGGCGTCTTCGGCATTTTGGGCGTTGATTTCATGATCTTGCCGCACCTTGGCGTAAACGGCGAATACGCTGTCCGCTTCGCCCAAGCCAACTACCTCCCGCTGGCAGGATTGAAATTTCGTCCCGCGTTCTACGATTTCAATGCCGTCTGGGAGCCGATCTCCGGCCATCGCATCGTTCCTGTTGTGGAAGGTGGCTTCGGCGGCGCCAGAGTAGCCCTCTACGCCACTCAGACAACTTCGATCACGGGTATCACCAGCACAGCTAGCATCGCTGCAGGGAGCGCCAATCACTTTCAAGAACATGCCGCTGTCGGCGTAAAGCTCTACATCACGTCGAGGCTTTTCATTAAGCCGCAGTTCGATTTCCATTATGTGCCCCACCTGACCGACCAATTCGGCCGCAACTGGGTCCCGCAGTACACGGTGTCTGTCGGCTACACTTTCGGCGAACGCTAAAACGCGCGGTCTTGTTCAGCGGCGAGAAGTTTCAGAATCAACTGATTTAGGAACACGGAATCGGAGAGATCCCTTGGCTCGCGCCGCTCGCTCGGGATGACGATCCTGGTCGGATCGTCATCGAAAACCTCGATTCGTCTGATTGAAAACTTTCATTTTACTTGCGCCCCGCGTGCCGGTATTTTGTCGCCGGGACTGAGGCGCGAGCATCTGACGTTTTCCCGCTGAACTGTCGGCAGGGCAAGAGGAAACCATAAGGAGAGAGCGCAATCGCCAGCAAAAGGGGCGGAACCGCAACCCAGGTTCTTGACGGCTCAGTTGGACCTGGGCTATCGTCTGCGGTTCTTACCCAGGCGTTGAGCCTATCTCACACACAAATTCCTTACTGAGGAGAACCTTCTGATGCCCAAGAATCCAGCGGAAGTAATAAAAGCGGCCAAGGACGTAAAAATCGTAGATCTGAAATTTGTGGACCTGCCGGGGGTCTGGCAGCATTTCTCGCTTCCCGCGGAGGACTTGAACGAAGACCTGTTTGACGAGGGGATCGGCTTCGATGGCTCCAGCATACGCGGATTTCAATTGATTCATGAGAGCGACATGTTGCTGGTCGCTGATCCGGAAACTGCCTATGTCGATCCGGTCCTCCAGATTCCCACCCTCAGTTTGACCTGCAACGTGTTGGACCCCATTACTCGTCAGCGTTACACCCGGGACCCGCGCTATATCGCCCAGAAGGCGGAAAGTTATCTGAAGAGCACGGGGGTTGCCGACGTCAGCTACTGGGGACCGGAGCTGGAATTCTATATCTTTGACGACGTCCGCTACGATCAAACGGCCCACTGCGGTTATTACTACATTGATTCCGAAGAGGGCGTCTGGAACACCGGCCAAACCGGCGCTCCCAATCTAGGCTACAAGCTGCGCCACAAGGAAGGCTATTTCCCGGTACCCCCGGCCGACGCCTTCCAGGATTTACGCTCCGAGATCATCCTGAAGCTCAAGGAAGTTGGCATCCATGCTGAGGTACATCACCACGAGGTAGGCACGGCCGGACAGGCCGAGATCGACATGCGCTACACCTCCCTCACCAAGATGGCCGATAACGTCATGTTCTACAAATACGTGATTCGCAATGTCTGCAAGAGGCACGGCAGAACCGCCACCTTCATGCCCAAACCCATCTTCGGCGACAACGGCTCCGGTATGCACACCCACCAAAGCCTGTGGAAGGGACAAAAGAACGTCTTTTGGGATGAGAAGGGCTACGCCCAAATCAGTCAGACTGCCAAATACTATATCGGCGGTCTGCTGCGGCACGCCTCCGCGCTGTTAGGTCTCTGTGCCCCTACCACCAACTCGTACCGGAGGCTGGTGCCCGGCTTCGAGGCTCCCGTGAACCTGGTTTATTCCCAGCGGAACCGATCTGCCGCCGTGCGCATACCGGTCTATTCGAAGAGCTCAAAATCCAAGCGCATCGAATTCCGCTGCCCCGATCCCGCTTGCAACCCTTACCTCTGCTTCGCGGCTCAGTTGATGGCCGGTCTGGACGGCATCAAAAACAAAATTGATCCGGGTCATCCGATTGATAAGGATCTCTATGAACTCGAGCCGGAAGAGGCCGCCAAGGTCAAGAGCACTCCCGGCTCGCTCGGCGAGGTGCTGGATGCCCTCGAGAAGGACCACAATTGGCTGCTGGCGGGCGACGTCTTCACGCCGGACGTGATTGAGACTTGGCTTACCTACAAGCGCCAACGAGAACTGGCCCCGGTAAACCTGCGTCCAGTCCCGTACGAGTTTTTCTTGTATTTCGATCTCTGAGGAGTGGTTGTAGGTCGTCATCCGATTTATCGGCAATTCATGGGAGACGCTGGTGTCTCCCGGAGACACCGTGACGAAAGCGGTAGGCCCTCGCCTGGAGGCTTCTGTTTGTCTTGGCCTCGCAGACCTGCAGGCGCCGGTGAAGGTTTTTCAATCTGGAGCAATAGTAAATTCTTATCAAGTCTAAGGAGAAATGGATGGACGCGAAACAAGTTATAGAGTTCGCCTCTAGGAACAACGCCAAAATCCTCGACCTGCGCTTTACCGATCTTCCCGGTCTGTGGCAGCACGTCAGCTATCCCATCGGCGAATTGGAAGAGAGCTCCTTCAAGGAGGGTTTCGGCTTTGACGGCAGCTCCATTCGCGGCTGGCAGTCGATTCACGAATCCGACATGCTGCTGGTGCCGGATCCCAACACGGCTTTCATGGATCCCTTCCGAGATACGCCCACTCTGGTGATGATCTGCAGCGTCATCGACCCCATCACCAAGGAGCCCTATGGACGCGATCCACGGCGCGTCGCGCAACGCGCCGAAGCCCACCTCCACACCACGGGCATTGCGGAAAAGGCCTATTTCGGCGCGGAAGCGGAGTTTTTCATCTTCGATAGCATCCGCTTCGATTCCGATTCCCAGCACAGCTTCTACTTCATCGATTCCGACGAAGGCCGCTGGAATACGGGCCGCGAAGAAAACAACCTCGGCTATCGCCCTCGTTTCAAGGAAGGCTACTTCCCTGCTCCGCCGCTCGACCACTTCCAGGATTTGCGCACTGAGATGGTTACGCGCATGCAAGAAACCGGCATCGACGTCGAATGTCACCACCACGAAGTGGCCACTGCCGGCCAGGCCGAAATCGATTTGCGCTACGACACCCTGGTCAACGCCGCCGACAAGATGATGAAGTACAAATACATCATCAAAAGCGTGGCCCAGCAGTACGGTAAGAGCGTCACCTTCATGCCCAAGCCCCTCTTTGGCGACAATGGCTCCGGCATGCATACCCACCAGTCGCTCTGGAACGACAGCAAGCCGCTCTTCGCCGGCGACAAATATGCCGGCCTTTCGCAGACCGCGCTGTGGTACGCC
Organism: Acidobacteriota bacterium; assembly: GCA_003224175.1. Taxonomy (GTDB): domain Bacteria; phylum Acidobacteriota; class Terriglobia; order Acidiferrales; family UBA7541; genus Palsa-189. The sequence goes on along the minus strand of QHYQ01000126.1, from coordinate 5,487 downwards.
GGCGGGCTGCTCAAGCACGGGCGCAGCATCTCCGCTTTCTCCGCTCCCACCACGAACTCTTACAAGCGCCTCGTGCCCGGCTACGAAGCTCCCGTGAATCTGGCCTACTCCAGCCGCAATCGCTCCGCGGCCGTGCGCATTCCCATGTATTCGTCAAACCCGAAAACCAAGAGGCTCGAGTTCCGGCCGCCGGATCCCTCTTGCAACGTCTATCTGACCTTTGCCGCCATGCTCATGGCCGGTCTCGACGGCATCGAAAACAAGATTGATCCCGGCAAGCCGCTCGACAAAGACATCTTCGAGCTCGACAAAGAAGAGATGAAGCACGTGCCCACTATGCCCGGGTCGCTCGACGAGGCCCTCAAGGCTCTCGAAGACGACCACAAGTATCTGACCAAGGGCGGCGTCTTCACCCCGGAACTCATCAACCTGTGGATCGAATACAAGACCAAAAACGAAGCGGACCCCGTCCGCATGCGTCCCCACCCCTACGAATTCCATTTGTATTACGACATCTGAGCTGTGTGGTCATTCTGAGCGAAGTGGCCGCGCGCTTTCCCTCGGCCTTTGGGCCCGCGCGGCCACGAAGTCGCAGGATCCCTCTTCGTTTTTTCCAGCGTCCCCGCCGCGTGCCGTCTTTGCGTGTTGTGGGGCTATCTCCTTCGATCAGATGATCGACGACATCAAATCTCAATCGCGCCAAACTCCGCCGGTCCGGTAGAGCCACCGCCCCGTCCCGCAGTCTTCGCTGCGCGCGTATGCGCATGCGCGGTCCTTATGTTATTGTTTTCGGCTTGCCCTGAGGACGTTTTACCGGCCGAAGGGGCTTGCCCTCAGCCGCGAAGCGGCGCATGAGGGTTCGCCTGAGCGCAGGGCCCGCTAATACGAGGTGCAGTTCATGAAATCGTCGTACAACTCGCTGCCCGTGCCGCACGATGGCGAGGCCATTCAATTTTCCGGCGGCGAGTTCCGCATCCCCGACCGGCCCATTATTCCCTACATCGAAGGCGACGGCACCGGCCGCGACATCTGGAAGGCCTCGCAGCGCGTCTTCGACGCCGCCGTCGACCACGCTTACGGAGGCAAGCGCCGCGTGGTCTGGTTCGAGGTGTTCGCCGGCGAAAAGGCCTACAACAAATTTCAAGAATGGCTCCCGCAAGAGACCGTGGAAGCGGCGCGCGATTTTCGCGTGGCCATCAAGGGACCGCTTACCACTCCGGTCGGCGGCGGCATACGCTCGCTGAACGTGGCGCTGCGGCAGATTCTCGATCTCTACGCCTGCGTGCGGCCCGTGCGCTATTTCCCCGGTGTTCCTTCCCCGGTGCGCCATCCCGAGCGCCTGAACGTGGTGATCTTCCGCGAAAATACCGAAGACGTTTACATCGGCATCGAGTGGAAATCGGGCACGCCCGAAGTGAAAAAGCTGATCGACTTTCTCAATAAAGACATGCTCGGCGGCGGGCCGAAGCAGATTCGGACTGATTCCTCGATCACCATCAAGCCGATTTCTCCTTTCGGCACCAAGCGCCTGGTGCGCCGCGCCATCCAGCACGCCATCGAAAACAATCGCCGCGTGGTCACCCTGATGCACAAGGGCAACGTGCAGAAATTCACCGAAGGAGCCTTTCGCGACTGGGGCTATGAAATCGCCCGCGACGAGTTTCGCTCGCAAATCGTCACCGAACGGGAGAGCTGGATTCTCGACAATCTCGATAAAAATCCCAGGCTGGGCATCGAGCAGAATGCGGCCATGATCGAGCCCGGCCTCGAGCAAGGCACACAGGCCTTGCGCGACGAAGTCTATGCCGAGGTCCAGCGCGTCCTCGATTCGATTTCCGCCACCCACGGCAAAGGGCAGTGGAAGCAGAAGATCATGGTCAACGACCGCATCGCCGATTCCATCTTTCAGCAGATTCTGACGCGCGCGGATGAATATCAAGTCCTGGCCACGCCCAACCTCAATGGCGATTACATTTCGGACGCTGCGGCCGCGCAGGTTGGCGGCCTGGGCATGGCGCCCGGCGCCAATATCGGCGATGGCTACGGGATCTTTGAGGCCACGCACGGCACGGCGCCGAAATACGCCGACAAAGACGTCATCAACCCGAGCTCGTTGATGCTCTCGGGCGCCATGATGTTCGACTTCATGGGATGGAAGGAAGCGGCCCGGCTGATCGAAGACGGAATCGAGCACACCATCGGCCAGAAGCGCGTTACCTACGACCTCGAGCGTCTGATGGAAGGCGCCAAAAAACTGCGCACCTCCGAATTCGCGACGGCTATTATCGAAAACATGCAGACGCGCGTCCCGGCGGATTGAAATGATTTCCCCTGCCGAGATCTGAGCAACAAAAGCTTGGAGAGAACCCTCGCTCACGCTGTTCGCTCGGGATGACGATCCTGGTCGGATCGTCAAATTCACGACGGAGTTTGCGGATGCGGAAGAAAGTTACCGTTGTGGGCGGTGGATTCGTGGGCTCAACGACGGCGCAGCGCATTGTCGATCGCGGCCTGGCCGACGTAGTGATGACCGATATTCTCGAGGGCGTTCCGGCAGGCAAGGCCTTGGACTTGCTCGAGTCCACGCCAATCATTCGATCCGACGCGCAGACCCAAGGCATCTCCACGGCTTCGGGTAGCTACGAGGCGACCGCCAACAGCGACATCATCGTGATCACGGCGGGTTTTCCGCGCAAGCCGGGCATGAGCCGCGACGACTTGCTGCGCGCCAATTACGATGTGGTCAAAGGCGTGGTCGAGGGCGTGGCGAAGTTTTCGCCCAACGCCGTGCTCATCGTGGTCACCAATCCCATGGACGCCATGGCGCAGTCCGCCTTCAAGGTCAGCGGCTTCCCCAAGAATCGCGTCATCGGCATGGCCGGTGTGCTCGATTCGGCGCGCATGAGCACGTTCGTGGCGCAGGAACTCGAGGTTTCCGTGGAAAACGTGCACTCGTTTGTGCTGGGAGGCCACGGCGACGATATGGTCCCGTTGCCGCGCTACTCTACCGTAGCGGGCATTTCCATCCTAGAACTGCTGACCAAGGAGCGCATCGACGCGATCGTGAATCGCACGCGCAATGGCGGCGCTGAAATTGTCAACTTGATGAAGACCGGCTCGGCCTACTACGCCCCCTCCGCCGCAGTGCTGGAGATGATCGAAGCGATCCTGAAAGACAAGAAAAAAATCCTGCCCTGCGCCGTGTACCTCCAGGGCGAATACGGAATCGACGGCCTTTTCGTGGGCGTTCCGGTGAAACTCGGAGCGCGCGGTGCCGAACAGATCATCGAAATTAACCTCACGCCGGAAGAGAACGCCGCGCTCAAGAAGTCGGCCAATTCCGTGCGCTCGCTGGTGAAAGTCCTCGGCGTCTAGCCACCCCAGCACGCATAAAAGCGACGCGTGCCGGGGACCCCGGCGTTGCGCGGGCTCAGGATGACATCATTGCTGAGTCTCAAAGGAGGCCAAACGCGCCCGGCCTGCGCGCAGTTTGTTATGGCTTTGCCGCCGGGTTTCCCGAATCTGCGGGCGCGGACATGGCTTCCGGAGCATTCGGCGGCGCGGGGCCCACGCGTTCCACGACTACGTGTTGGATGTGAACCGGCGTGATCGGCTTATCCTGACCATCGCGCTGCACGCTTGTGATGGCTTTGACGACGTCCGGATTCTGGCACTGCCCCCAAATGGTGTAGCCGCCGTTCAGCGATGGATATGGCGTTTCAGTGATAAAGAATTGGCTCGCGTTGGTGTTTGGACCGGCGTTGGCCATGGCCAGGCGTCCGGGAACATTGAAGGTCAGCCCGGGCGATGTTTCATTCTGATAGGGGAATCCCGGTCCACCCGGGCTTCCGGTTCCGGTGCCCAGCGGATCGCCGCCCTGAATCATGAAATTGGGAATCACGCGATGGAACGTGAGCCCATCGAAAAATTTGTTTCGGTTCGGCTGCCTAGTTCGCGGATCAATGTAGGAGATCTTGCCGATGGCCAATCCCACCATCTTGCCGACGGTGATGGGCGCCTCTTTCTCGAAGAGTTTGCAGGAGATACTCCCTTTGTCGGTTTGAAACGTCATATACAGCCCGGGCTCGCGTTGCTGGGTCGCAGGAGCACCCTGAGCCGTCTTGCCGGATGGCGGCGCCCCTTGACCGGGCGCGGCCAGCAGCAGACTGACGAGTAATGCGGCCGGCAAGCTGGCACGCTTTGGCAATCGCATAATGGCCTCCTTAAATGTATCGACAAATGTACCGAAACCGAATTCTACTCCGGGTTAGCTTCGCGGGCACAAGCTTAGCAATAGTTTCGCATTAGCCAAAATACAGAACTGGGACATTGACTATAATTTTGGCGCCCACTTCGGAGGCCAAATGGCTACCGCTGACCTAAAAAAACTTATCGACCGCATAGAGAAATCCGACCCTTCGGATCCAACATCCTTGTTGGAAGTGATTCGTCTGCTGGCCAAGCTCTTTGGCGTGAAGGAAGATGAAGTGGCCATCATGGAGGTGGTGCCCTCGGGCCACACGCTGCGCTTCGTCCTGCCCGAAAAGCTGCGCGCCGTGGGCTCGATTCCCCTTTCGAGCACCACCGCTTTGGCAGCGCGCACCGCGCGCGAGCGTCGCTCCGACATTCTCAACAATTTTCCTATAGCCCGGCACGCGACTGTTTTTGAAGGCGTGCCTCTGGGGCGCGGCCCCGGGGAAAGCATCCAAAAAATCATCAGCGTGCCCATTCTTCGTGGGAATGCCGTGATCGGAGTCGCACAAATTTGCCGCAAGGGAGCTTCTCTCAGCGACGCGGGTCCGGACTTCACCCCGCGCGACCTTTCCGAACTGCAGAGCCTCAACGATTCGCTGGATCGGCTTTTGGCACTCTGCCGAACCGTTCAGCTAGGGGCCTGAAGGCCGCATCGAGCGTGTGAACTCCGCGACCTCACCCCGCAGAAAAGAAAATTGTTACAAACGGGTTAAAGTTATTGACACTGCTCGACGTTCTTGCTACTTTTCGGCTCCGGATTTTTTTCGCTCGCGGCAGTTCTAACCCAGGAGGCACCGCGGACCGGCAGCTTACATGGCGTTCGTCGCGAAGCGAATTTTTCTGACAAAGGGCGTTGGTAAACATCGCGAGCGCCTGTCCAGCTTTGAGTTGGCCTTGCGCAATGCGGGCATCGCAGCCTGCAATATCGTGCGCGTCTCCTCGATTTTTCCGCCCAACTGCCGGCTCATCTCCCGCAGCGAAGGCCTGAAGCACATCCGGCCGGGACAAGTGGCCTTCACCGTAATCAGCGAAAACTCTACACGCGAGCCGCACCGGCTCATCGCCGCGAGCATCGGCCTGGCGCTTCCCGCGGACAAATCCATGTACGGATATTTGTCCGAACATCACTCTTTCGGCGAAACCGAAGAAGTCGCCGGTGAATATGCCGAGGAATTGGCGGCGGAAATGCTGGCCACCACGCTGAACGTTGAATTCGATCCCGATCTTTCCTGG
>QHYQ01000125.1 GCA_003224175.1 Acidobacteriota bacterium | reverse complement strand
AAGAGAAATCCTCGAAATGCACTCTGTGTTGGAATTGGTTATCTAGGGCTCGCCTTGAAGTGTCGGGGTGGTGCTGGGAGGCCTGCGATGGTGCGTCGCCTGCTCGTACCCGTAGGCCAGCTTTATCAAAGTTCCTTCTTCGTAGGGCCTTCCCATAAAGGTGAGCCCGGCGGGCAGGTTCTCGCTTGTAAAGCCGGCGGGGACCGCGATCACGGGAACGAACACCAGAAAGGTGTTCAGATACGGGGCACCCTTCGTATTGACGTAAGGCGGGTTCATACCGTCGTTGATGAGCGTCGGCTGGTGCTCGATCGACTTGTAAACGATGGCGTCCAGCTTGTTATCTGCCATGACTTTCAAAACGTTTATCATGAGTTCGTCTCGGGCCATCAGGTACTGGTAGTGTTTTGATTCATCGGAGGAAGCCCGCATGCGCTCTTGAGCGTATCGCACAACTTTGGCAAAGTCGGGCGAATGCATCATTTCTTCGCGGGACTTGAACGGGGACTTGGCGCTCCTTCCGAAAAACACCTTGAACGATTCGTCGGCTTCGGTGGGACCTACCGCTCGCTTGGCGAGCAGCTCCTTCAGCCTCGGAATCGCGATGGGATCGACCAATAAGGCTCCCGCGGCTTTCAATTCCCCAACCGTTTTGTCGAAAACGGCGGTTACTTTCGCGAAGTCTTCCGATTGTGGTTCCGAAGCAACGCCTATCGGCTCGCGCAAGATGCCAATGCGTGCTCCTTTCAAGCCATTCTTATCGAGAAATTTCTCGTAACTGCCTGGAACATGGCCAATGCTCAAAGCGGTCAGCGGGTCTTCCGGGTCGTATCCGACCAATACATCCAACAGCGTGGCCAAGTCGGTTACCGTGCGGGCCATCGGTCCCAGCGAGCCATTGATCTCAGGCCAACCGTCATACATGCCGCCTCGGCTTACCAGACCCGCAGTCGGCCTCATCCCGACGACGGAGTTCCAGGTCGAGGGTCGCCGGATCGATGCAAAGCCTTCCTCTCCGACCGCCACAGTTGCGAAGTTCGCTGCAAGACCCGCCCCCGGTCCACCTGACGACCCGCCAGCCGTTCGATCCAGCGCGTACGGATTTCGCGTAAACCCAAATAAGGACCCAAACGTGTCGCCTCCACCGAGCTCACCTAGAGTGCCTTTGGCCAAGATGATCGCTCCGGCTTTTCTCAGCTTCTCCGCCACAAACGCGTCTCTATCCGGGTAGTAATCCTTGAAGAGGATCGAGCCCAGCGTGGTGGGCATGCCCTTGGCGTCCATTTGATCCTTGAGGATCACCGGAATGCCGTGAAGTGGACCGACAAAGCCGGAAGCTTTGAATGCGGCATCCAGCCGGTCCGCCTCTTCGAGAGCCTTCGGGTTTATCGTAATGACCGCATTGAGGCCGGGTCCTTTCTTGTCATAAGCCTCGATGCGATTGAGATAAAGTTGGACCAGTTGGTGCGACGTGAGTCGTCCCGATCTGTAGGCGGCATGAGTGTCCTGTATTGTTGCCTCCAGGAGGTGGAAGGGTTTGGTCTGGCTCGTGCTTTTACTGGGCGCAAAAGAGAGCAGGGCCAGCAAGATAAAAGCAAACGCGACGGTTGATTTGAAGGGCCTCAAAGCAAGTCGTGGAATGCTTTTCTTGTTCATGGCAGAGTCTCCTCAAACGATCGTAACGATCCGATTCCACGTCATGTCTGGCTGACTCCTGTTAACGCTGATTCTATCTTCCCTCAGGGGCTCTCGATTCTTTTTCCCTACGAATGAACACGTTCATATGCCTCCGCAATTTCATTTCCCGTCGCGAACCAGACGTGATCCTGCTTTTGAATATCGGCGATGGCTTGCTGAAAATACTTGATGTGTAAAGGCTGCCCGGTCAGAAAAGGATGAAGGGGAATGCCCATCACTCGTGCCAGCTTCTGGCTTTCGACATAGAGAGTTTCGAACTGGTCTTTGACCGCTCTAAAATATTCCTCGCCTGTATAACCATGCCTCGCCAAGAGCCCGATGTCATTAAGTTCCATGCAGTAGGGAACAGACAGCAGCTTTCCTTTTTTCACTTTCATAGGGTAGGGCTGATCATCATTATTCCAGTCTCCCACATAGCGAACGTCTTCCTCAGCCAGAATATCGAGCGTATTAAACGTCTCGGCTAGTCCGGGTCCCAGCCATCCTTTGGGCCGCTCGCCCACCGCATCCTCAATTGTGCGCAGGGCGGTCCGGATAACATTTCTCTCCTCATCCACACTAGACGTAGAAGACAGTAGCTGGCTGTTCGTAATCCCATGTCCCATGAATTCCCAATGACGCTTCTTCATTTCTTCAACTGCTTTGGGGAATATTTCACATACTGATGAATTCAAAGCCACCGTGGCACGTAGCCCTGCGGAATCCAAAACGTCCGCAATTCTCCAAAGACCTACCCTCATCCCATATTCTCTCCAGGCATAATTAATCACGTCCGGCACTGTATTTCCCGGATTCGGAGATGTAGTTACTCCCACCGCAGAATCGTAGCTCCAGGCCTCAACGTTAGGGATAATCCACACTGCCAGCGTCTTCCCCCCAGGCCAGGTGAAAGGCTTTCGTTCAAAGATCAGCGAATCCTCGTACCGCTCGGGCCTACGCACCGTTTTGTTTGGTTTTTGAGCACCGCTCACACTTTCCGGTATAGAACCGTTTCTCTCTTTATCAACAGTCTGCGCCAGGGATGCGCTGGGAGCCAGAACTATGCCCGCACCAACCGCGGATAGCGTAGCGAGAACCTCCCGCCGCGAGTGGCCGCGCTCATCCAAGCGATAATCGAGGGCTTGCTTTCTGGTCAGGGAAGTTTGGCGCTTCATTATCTTGTCCCCCTTCTTCTTACTAGATAGTCCCGAATCCATGGGTCCTGGGCCGGTAGAGTTCTGTCAAATTTTCCGAGTGCCGCGCTTGCACGCGTTCCTGCTGCCGAACGTCGTTCGAACTTTTTCGAATATGGCGTCAGTTCAGAAGATGGCCAGCGGATTTAGCGGCGATCCTGTTCCCTTATCGATCCGCAGCGGCGCAGCCATGAACAGAAACTCGTAGCGATTCAGCCGCCTCGCCTGCTCGACGGCCCTTTCGAAATCGAGATTGTCAAAAATGCTCACGCCCATGGCGACGAGCGCCAGTCGATGTAACGGGTTGGTGACCGACGGTGGAAGGCCCGTGGGCGAGACGTCGTTCGGTCCATCGCATCCGATGAAGGAAACGCCGCGTTCCTTTAGGAAGTAAGCGACGTCGGCGTGATAACCCGCGAACCCAGCTGTATTCGGCCAGGGACCCAGCGCGGCGCGCCGCTTCCAACGGCCGGTATAGAGAAGGATGACGTCGCCGGCGGACACTTTCACGCGCTCCGACTTTTCCAGGGCCTCGAGATCCTCCCTATGGATGGCTGTTCCCGGATCGAGCCAGCCTTGGGGAGTGGCCTTTCCGGGCAGGCGCGTCGCATCGAAGAGAACGGCTCGGGTGACAACGCCGTCCTTCAAAGCATTGATATTCCCTTTCGGGCAACCGCCCTCGGCCTTGATGTCCTCCATCGAACGGCCGTTGTATCCCTTGCCGTCTACCATGATGTGACAGTCCACGGCGTCCAAATGACTGTGAATCACGCCATGATAGGTCCCGGTATATTGATATGTATCGGTGGTGCCTGTGGGAGCAACGTTGCCGAGAATACGCTGCAGGATGTTCGGCGCATCCGCAGCTTTTTCCTGGGCGACGTCGTGCGCCAGTGAAATCGTGAGGCCCTCCTTGGCCAAGGCTAGGGCCTGCTTCCGTTTCGCAGGTGTGATGAGATTGGCAGCGCCAAGTTCGTCGTCATCTCCCCATCGTCCCCAGTTTGAGAGCTCCTTCAGCGCTGCGCGGAAGTCCGCTTCGCTTGCAATAGTCGGGCGCGGATTGCCCGCGCCCCGTGCGAAGGTGAAGAAAGCGCCGGCGAGCAACGCAATACTGCTCAATCCAATGACTAGAATTCTCATGGTTCCTCCTCTGGGTGAACGAGAGTAGAGCTCTCGGTGGTGGTCAAACTGCCGGCATTCCGATATATCTCCTGGACCAAGGCTTCATGTTTTCCTTCCAACTCACCAGAGACTCGCGAGTGAAGCAGTAAACTGGGACTTTCGTTTTGATCTCCCGGATGGCTACTCTTATACACCCGAAGCGTTTCGGGTGTATAACGTGTGCCATCTGGGAGGTCAGACGGAAATTCTGGTGTAAGCCTTCATAGAGGAGGTACGTTCGATGGACTTCAAACTTGATCGCCGAGGATTCCTGGCAAATGCCGGCGCCGCGCTGATTTCCTTTCCGGAACTGCACCCGATTCTTGCACGGCAGGCGAAGGGCGATACACAGCAAGTGAAGCGCGAATTGGCCAATGTAAAAGCGCTGGTGTTCGATACGTTTGGCACCGTTGTGGACTGGCGCAGTTCGGTAATTGCCGAAGGTATGGCTTGGGGCAAAGGCAAGGGATTACAAATCGACTGGGCCCAGTTTGCCGATCGCTGGCGACTCGGTTACCGCCCGGCGATGGACAAGGTTCGCAAAGGAGAGATTCCCTGGACTCGACTCGATGATTTGCACCGCATGATCCTGGAGGGCTTGCTGAAGGAATACCACATTCAGGGGCTGAGCGAAGAAGAGAAGGTCTCTTGGACCTACGTTTGGCGACGGCTTAAGCCCTGGCCTGACTCCGTCGAAGGGCTCACCCGCTTGAAGAAAAAGTTCATCATCGCGCCGCTGTCGAACGGCAATATCGCCCTGATGGCCAGCCTGGCCAAGTTCGGCGGTTTGCCCTGGGATGCCATCCTCGGCTCCGAGCTGGTCCATCATTACAAGCCAGATCGTGAGGTGTATGTCTCCGCCCCTTATTATCTCGATCTCAAGCCGGAGGAAGTGATGATGGTCGCAGCCCACAAGGGTGACTTACAGGCTGCGCGCAGCTGCGGTCTGCGAACCGGATTTATTTATCGTCCCAATGAATTCGGCACCGGCAGCGCGGGCGTGCCGGATAAGGCCCAGCCTGGCGATTACGACGTGGTCTCGACAAGCGCGGTCGACTTGGCTCAACAACTCGGCGCTTAAGCGCGAAACGCTTGTAGTGCCTCCTGATCGCTCGCAGTGACTTGCAATTGACGCCTCGCTCACCCCCGATATGGCGCATTATCGGAATGTAACTCTTGCATACTCGGCTGGGCAGGCGATATAAGGGTGCCCATCTGCACGGAAATCCCGATGCGATGCAATGCTCTTCTGACCACCGAGAAAGGACCAACCCAATGAGAGCCGTCATAGCCATAACGTTTGCGTTGGGTGTGTTGGCCCCGGCGTTGGCCGCCGCCCAAGTCTCCGGCGAAGCCGTCTATCGGCAGCGTTGCGCCGTCTGCCACGATTCGGGCAATCCCCGTGTTCCGTCGCGCGATGAGGTGAAGAAGCTCTCCGTCACCCGCATCCTTCGCACTCTGGACTTCGGAGAAATGCAAAATGTCGCCTCCAAGCTGCGACAGGATGAGCGTGAAGCAGTGGCCTCCTATCTCGGCGCCTCAGGCGGCAGCGGCGAGGTTCCTGCCAAGGCCTACTGCGTGGACCGCACGGTGACGCTAACCGGCCATAGCAAGTCGGCGTGGAACGGATGGAGCCCCGCCCTCACCAACACGCGCTATCAGCCTGGCGATGCCGCAGGCCTCACTCTCAGCCAGATACCGAGGCTCAAGCTGAAGTGGGCGTATGGATTCGATGGCGACATCATCGCCTTCGCCCAGCCCACCGTTCTCAATGGCCATCTCTTCGTCGGAAGCGCTAGCGGCTTGGTGCAGGCCCTCAATGCTGACTCGGGATGCGTCCAATGGATATTTCAGGCGAACGGTCCGGTGCGTTCGGCGATTCTGGCCGTCCCCTTGGGAGACAAGCACGCCATTCTCTTCGGCGACACTATAGGCTGGTTTTACTCGGTCGAAGCGGAGACCGGTCACCTGCTATGGAAGAAGCGTCCCGAACCGCACGAAGCCACTCGCTTGACAGGCGCTGCACTGGCCTATCAGGACACGGTATTCGTCCCCGTCGCTTCTTGGGAGGAAGCCCGTACCACCAACCCCGAGTATCCATGCTGCACCTTCCGTGGAAGCGTGGTGGCCCTGCGCATCAAGGACGGGTCGGAGGTTTGGAAAACGTACATGATCGCGCAAAAGGCCAAGCAGACGGGCGAACACGAATGGGGACCCTCTGGTGCGGCCGTGTGGGCGACGCCGACTCTCGATACCAGGCGAGGCCTGCTCTACGTTACGACTGGCGACAACTACTCCGCACTCGCCACTCCCCTGAGCGATGCTGTGCTGGCGCTCGAACTGGCCACCGGCAAAATCGTCTGGTCCAAGCAGACCACACCTGGCGATGTCTGGAATACCTTGTGCAGCACCAAGGGCGATTGCCCCGGCCCCGACTACGATTACGGCTCTTCGGCAATCCTCGAAAAACTGGATGATGGCCGCGACGTCCTGCTGGCCGGGCAAAAGTCAGGAATTGTGTACGCTCTCGATCCCGATCGCAAAGGTGCGATCTTGTGGCAGACGCGTGTGGGTCAGGGAGGTACGCTCGGAGGCGTGGAGTGGGGAATGGCCAGCGATGGCCGGCAAGTTTACGCCGCGACGTCGGATCTTGTGCGCAACCAGTCGCCTAGTGCCGACCCCTTGAATTTGAACCCGCAAATCGTTGATCCGAAAATCGGAGGCGGCCTGACCGCTCTGCGCATTGCCACCGGCGAAAAGGCGTGGTTCGCTCCGCCGATTGCCTGCGGCCCGGCTGCAAAACCCGGCTGTAGCCCTGCGCAGCCTGCGGCCGTGACCGCCATTCCGGGCGTGGTCTTCTCCGGCTCTATCGACGGCCACTTACGCGCCTATTCTGCCGAGGGAGGCAAAGTCCTTTGGGATTTCGACACGGTGCGCGACTATCAGACCATCAATGGTGTCCGAGCCAGTGGTGGATCGCTCAACGGACCCGGCGCGGTCGTGGTAGGCGGGATGCTGTTCGTGAATTCGGGATATGCGCGGCAGGGCACCATACCGGGGAACGCCCTTTTGGTCTTTTCAGTCGATGGCAAGTAGCGAAGACACTCCAGCTGCGGGCAGCACAGTTGGTGAGAGCGCAAACCGGCAAGAGCATCGAAAAAGCCCATCTGCGCCAACTATTCACAGTACTGAAGAGTTGACGAAAGCCAGTATCTTGCAGATCCTTACCCAGGATATGATCTACGAGCAGCCGGTCTGTGAAGAAAGAGAAACTCCACACGTTGTGAATACGTATTAACGCAGACGGTCACATCAAAATGGCGCGTCACAATCGTTCCCGTTTTGGAGTCAACAAGGAGATTCCGGTCAAGGCCAGCTTGGCAACGATGGCGGTGCTCACGATTTTGTGCGCCGCTCCCATGCCCGCGGCCTCCCAGCAGAAATCCGCTGCTGGCGCACCAAAGGCGGCTCCAGACGTGCCGTCGGCTCGGCCGATACGAAGACTCGCCGACGGCCATCCTGATCTCAATGGATTTTGGGCGAGCAGCGCCGGGCCTGATACGCCCGTCGGTGGTTTCGGACCTCCTGACCCGAACGTCCGGCGGGGCGACAACGGAGCTCGAGCGCGGCTTGCAGATCCCAATCAACCTCCTTACAAGCCGGAGTTGCTCGAAAAGGTAAAGGACCTGGCACGTAACGAGAGCAAATTGGACCCGGCCTTTTTTTGTAAGCCGGGGGGTATTCCGCGCATAGGTCCACCGCACGCCATCATTCAGGCCCCCGGGATGCCCATCGTATTCCTCTACCAGGTGATCGCGGGGAATGCGTTTCGTCTTGTGCCGACCGATGGCCGCCCGCACGACCCGGAGGCGGACCTTAGCTATTACGGAGACTCCGTCGGACATTGGGAGGGAGATACGCTGGTTGTGGACAGTACGGACTTCAACGACGATACTTGGCTTGGACTGGATGGATGGTTTCACAGCACGGCACTGCATGTAGTTGAGCGCATAACCCGTGAAGGCGATACCATCCGTTATCAAGCGACGGTGGAAGATCCAAACGTGTTCACCCGCCCTTGGGCGATGAATCCTCGAATCGCGAAGGCCACAACAGATCTGATCGTAGAAAATGCTCCCTGCGTCGAGCGCGATGAAGGCCATATCATAGATTACGACTTGAAAACCAGACCTCAATAAAGAAGACGATCCCTCTTTTTTCCGATTCCGCCCGGAGCGGTTTGTCCGTCGCGCAAAGATCTAAGAAACGGTCTACGAGTTATTGACCGATCAAAGACTCCGTCTAGCGCGACGACGTGGGTCCCGGACCGGCTCCGGTGTTGAAGATCACAGGGCCTTTCATTTCGAACTCGATGTCGAACGGTTGGCTCTCGGGCTCGGGCAGCAGAAGCGTGATGTGGCGCTCTGGCGCGGAGGTCATGTTGGCGTTGGTGTGCACGACACCTATCGGAAGAATTACGATGTCGTTCTTTCTCGCTTTCGGGTTATCGATGCCGTACATCACCGTCGTTTCTCCCTCTACCATGAAGTAAACCTGCTCGAAGCGGTGAACGTGCGGCTTCGGACCGCCAGAGCCGGGGGAAGTGCTGTCGAGGGCCACTGTGGCCGCACTGCCCTTGGCCCGGTTTGTGTATACCTGCCGATTCAACCCCGGCTTCAGATCGGCGGCGGCGGGCACACTGATCTGGCGGACGTATGAAGCTGCATTTTCGACCTTCCTGGGCTGGGCCGGCTTAAGCATCGACATGAGGTCCCTGGAGAGATCCTTGCTGGGGTTCGCAGACGTGATCACCTCCAGATGGGCCTCAGGCTCGGCATCGGAGTTCCAGACTTCGTGCGGTGTGTCGGCCGGGATGATAACCCCGCCCATCGGGCCGACGACGAACTTGTCGGTTCCGATCTGGACGTTCATCTTGCCCGAAATCACGACGTAGTAATGTTCCACCGGAAGCGTGAACAGTGCCGGCCCGTGTGCCCCCGATGGCATGCGCGTGTAGATGAGGTAAGCATTGTCCGAGCCGCTGGTTGGCCCGCCCAGGATCTCGCTGACAGCGGTCTTGCCCAAAGGCTTTGACAGATCCGCCGAACGAATGGGGCCCCGGGTCTCGTTCAACGTTAGCGACCAATTGAGCTTGGACTGGGCCGCGGCGGGTACGATCTGGCTTGCGAACATGACGGCGAGTAAGCCCGCAGAGAACAACTTAGTTTGAGTCATCTTTTGCTCCTTTTTATGCCCTCGCCTGTAGTGGTGAGATCGCCTCCATTGCTTTCGCTGTTCCCAGACCCTAACCCCAGACCGCAAAAGTTCATATAATAGGTGTTCACTTTTGCGAATTGGGAAAGCCCGTAGCACCCTCGTTTGCAGCCTTATCTGCCGCGCGAGCTGCCGCCAATATTTCAACCAGAGAGAAGTTCCCCTCGCTGCAAGAGAACTCAGGCATCGGCCCTTTTATCCTGCTGAAGGGAACGATGGCCGACCAACGCTCGGTCCAGGTGGTCGGGTCATCGACGGTGAACTTGTATTCGATCGTCGTTTCATCCGTTCGCGTGAAATACTCGGTAATCTTCAAGCTATCCGGATTCGCGTTTAGGTAGGTAACACCCGGACGAAAGTTGGTCGTCTCCACGACCAGCGTATTGCCTTCCCAGTGCCCCCGTGAGTCACCATTCAACCGGCGAATATTCGACGATAGGTGCGGCCTCCCGTCCAGCGGGATGATGCGCGGCGTGCTGTCCCATTCCCATTCCAGCAGCACGCTCTCCGCACTCTGCACGATTCGTAAATCGCTGTTGGTAACGGAAGGAAGGATGGGCGGCCCGCCAAACGTAATACACCGCACGCCCAGTCCCACATCGGCCGCGGTATCGGCCTTGGTGGGTGCGTTGCCCGCGTTTGCCTGGGGGTTCGGGGCGGGCCGGGCAGCCCTCTTCTTCGCCGCTTCCTGCGTCAGCGGAGGAAACTGGCCATTCGGCGGATCCACAATGAGAGAAGTTCGCGGATTTGGCTGAATGCCGTTTTGCCATGCGTCCAGCGCATATGTCGTCGCGTCGTAGAATGGAGAATCGGCGGCATTCCCCAGGGTGGTGTCGTAGCTGCGCGCGACGCCAGCCTTAAAATCCCAATCCATTTCTTCCTTGGTTAGGAACTCACGGTTCCCGTACTTGGCCGGGCGCGCCATCGGTGTGAAGCTGAGATTCGTCCAAATACCCTGCAAGTCCGGCTGGCCGTCCGGCGTATACGACAATTTCCAAGGTTTCTTTTCCACCGTCTTAGTTGCCGCCTTGGCGCTGTCATCCCTCTTGGTTCTCGTCTGCGCGTTTCCCACCGTCTTCGCAGTCGATGTCGTCTGGGCGGGCACCAGCGCAGGCACCGCTAAGGCCGCGGCTATCGCCGCCGCGAGAGTACCCGCCAGAGAACGATTACGCATAGTTCTCCCCTCGATTCATGTTCCATATCCCAGTTGTGGTCAATACGTCAAGGTTCCGCTGCTATGCGGATGCTTCTCTTCGGGAAAAGCTTACGAGGCTTCTTCGCCGATTTCGTAAAAAGAAAAACCGTGTAAGGTCATCACGACAGGAGCAAAGTCCGACGCGATGTGAAGTGGCTCAAAGCACTCATCGGGAAGGAAGAATCATTCAGCGGAGCGTTCAGGGAAAGTCCATCCGACCAGATAGCTGAAGACGTCGGCCCCCAAAATCAGGGGAGAATAATTAAGGACGCCTCCGTTGCGCCATGATCGGGCACCAACCAGTGGGGAATAGCTCGCCCCATGAGCGACACGAGAAGCGGGAGCAGTAGCTGAGCTCGAGGTCGATCGCGAAGAAGAAACACAAACTCCAGAAAACCAACTCCCAACTCCCAAGATAGAAACTTGGGAGTTGGGAATCTTGGTTAGTTGGCCAGCGGATCGGGTCGCATCTGGAACTTCACGAGCTTGCTCGTGGTCCCTTTGCCACCTTCCATGTGGAATGGCGCTCGCGTCGAGATCGGCGTGTAGAGGCCCTTCCCCTTCCAGCCGCCGTTTGGATTATCGATGCGGCCGTCCAGGCCCTTTGCGTAGTAGCCCATGGGATACGGCACGCGCAGCGTCATGAACTTGCCGTCCACCAGCACCAGCAATCCCTCAGACAGATTGCCGGTTGCAACCGGCGCGTCCTTGCCGGCGCCAAGCGTGTCGAACCGATCGACGAAGTTGTAGTATGCCGAGTCGGCGCTGCCGTTCTCCACCGCTCCCTTATAGTTCGGACCCGGGAATGGATAGAGCGTCCAGCCTTCCGGGCAGTGCTGCCCCGTCGCGGCGGTCGGGCCGTTGAGCGGGCCTTTGCACTTGCTGCGGTCGAAGCTCGCGTAATGTCCGCTCGAGAGCACCGTCCAGACGACGCCCTTGCTGTCAACGTCCAAGCCGCGAGGGGCGAAGCCTTGCACCGGTGCCTTCGAATTGTTCCACGGCACCTCGTAGTACTCAGCCAGCGCTGTCTCGGGTGGGTGAGATCCAGGGATGAAACGAACAATCGCGCCGGGCATTCCCATGGCTGTTCCCCAAACCGAGCCGTCCGGCGCCGGCGAGACGCCGTAGAACGTCACGTTGATGCGCTTGTCTTTGGTTGGATCCGCCGGCTGATTCGGTTCGGTGTAGGCGTCCCGCTTTCCGTTCCCGTTGTAATCAAGGACGAACGCGCTCCAGCCCTGCGCTTTCTTCTCGTCGTGCGTCTTGTCCCAGATCTTTGTGTCGAACCAGCCTTCGACGCCGGCAGGCCCGAACGATGACCACAGCACATCGTTGTCGTCGAAATTCACGTGGCCCCACGTGTAGCAAGTGTCGATGGCCGTCAACTGTTTGGTTTTTGGATCGTAGAGTTCCAGTCCCCGCTGGCCTTGCGGGATGGGCAAGAGCTTCGCCGACGGATGATCCGATCCCGCCTGACAGAATGCGGACGTCTCGGGCTTACGGACGCGCGCCGCAGCCCACACGCGACCCTGCTTGTCCATGGCGAAGCTATGGACCGTCGTCTGGCTGTTCCAGATCTTTTCGTCGCCCCAGAACGGCGACGGCGCCATGGGCGGAGTGTCACCGGAGCTCGGCGTCCCCGGATCGCGAACGATCAGCTTTATTTGGCTCGTCGCGGTGTGCGTCGGATCGACGGCGGTCAGGTAATCGCCGCTCTCTTCGAGCGCTCCGTAGATCGGGCCGTTGGCGTTCACGGTCGGATTCCGCTTGTCGCTCGAGATGTCGTCATGCAGGTAGACCTTCGGATCTGCCCAGTCCCACATCGTCACGACGACGTCCCGCTCTTTGCCTTGAGGACGCGAAGGAGCCGCAGACGGTACCTCTCCCTTTGCAATTCGATCGGTCCAGTCCGCGTACATCGCCGCTGCGCGCTTGGAGCCGACCTGATTGAAGCGAGCGGCCATCCCTGCGCCTGCCTGGCCTGACTGGATGCGGCGCTCCCATGCGGCACTAGAGTCCTTGGAGTGATGCAGGATGCTATCGGGAATCTCGCGCGTGGCCTTGTCGCCCATCTGATGACAGCCGGTGCAGCCGTCTGTATTGACGATCTCGCGAATCCATTGGCCCTGGCTCTTGATGCTCGTAGCAATACCGTTCCCGCTGGGTCCCGTGCCGGGGAAATCGCTCTTGGGCGGGATCTGCAACAACGAGAACCAGTACAGCGCGGGATAGTATTCGACGGCAGACTTCTTATCCGGCGCCAGGACCGCCTTCAGGTTAAGTGTCTTGCCCGGCGCGCACGTAACCTTCGGCGAATCCACCAGCCCGTAACCGCGAACCCACACACTGTAGTTCGCCTTGGGAAGCTCCGGCACCAGGTAGCGCCCCTGATCATCCGTGACGACGACCTTGACGAATTTGGTCGGCAGGTCGGAGGTTTCGGCGATCACCCAGACCCCCGCCTCGGGTCCATTGGGGCTGGTCACCACGCCGCCAATATCTGCACTGCCGACGCGGACAGTTCCGCTGTTGACTTGGCCCGCACGCACTCCGCCCATCGTAACGGCCAAGAGCACGCCAAGTACGATCACCATTCCCGGATACAAGGCTTTCTTACTCATACTCTCAAACCTCCTTCAACGGTTGAATCACGACCTGATCCGCGGTCCCCTTATGCTTCAATTTCTGCTGCGTTGCAAGTGTTCGCGCAGCTTCCGGCCCATGCGCGCTAATGATACTGCTTAGTGCTCCAAAAATCATTGCCTGACTGCGAAGTGCGCTACGCGGTCAGGAGAGACTGGCCTGATCCGTCCGGCTCCCGTCACGGGCGCGGCACATGCATCGAGAACAGTACGAGCACACCGCTGATGGAGCTGAACCAGTGCGGCGTGTTTTCCGGAACGAGAATGAAATCTCCTTTTGCGATGTTGCGCGAACTGCCGCCCTCAATCGCCGAGCCACTGAGGTTCTCGGAATTTGTTCGCGTCTCCTTGACGAGCTTGCCACCCGTCATCATCGTCGCTGATCCATCGATCACGTAGAACATTTCTGCCTCTTTTTCATGGACGGCAGCGGGGCCAACCGAGGCGCGATATTCAAGGTGCCCGTCGTAGAATCCCAGCTCGAGCATGGGTTCCGCCACGGTTGGCTGGCCTTCCTTGCGTTCGCTTTTCGCTTTGGCAATAAGTGCCGCGACATCAGCAGAAGAGGTGAAGGTCTTCGTTGGCTTCGCAGGCGATTGCGGGGCCGGCGGCCGCGCCAATGCTACCGCAGCCACAAGACTGAAAGCGAAACTGATTATCATTGTGCGCATGAAACCTCCCAATGTCCTTCGTCTGTTACCCGGCTGAGCAATCTCGCCATAAGCGTTTGAACCGGAATTTCCAGTTTAGACTTGTGGCTTGCCGCATCGTACGCTTCTCTCGCCCTCGACACAACGAATTTGCTGTCAGAGCAGGACGCACGAAATCAGACGCAGCCTGACGCACCTCCCGCTAAACGTGCTTTTCCATATCGTTCACTGTTTCCAAGGTCTGACACCACATTCTACTTAGTATCGAAGCGGATCAGAAAAGCCCTGAATCCCTTCACGTCCTTGAAGCCGTGGGGTACGCCTGCCGGAATGTAAAGGACATCACCCGGCTTCAGAGCTTGTTCGACCCCGCCGCGAATGGCGCTGCCGGCTTCGTCATCCACGTTCGGCCGTTTTTTGCCATCGACGAGCTGACCGCCGGTGATCGCTGTCGCTGTGCCCTCCATCGTCACCCAGACGTCGGCCGAGCTGGCATGAACCAGCGGAGCGTCGCCCTCCTTTACGATGCGGACGTTAATGCTATAGGCTCCGCCTTCCAGCACTCGCTTGTTGATGACTTGCCTTGCCTCCAGATCCTTCCACGTAGCCTGGATATCTGCGTTCGCGAAGTAGGCTGCTTTGTCCCTGGGCGCCGTCGACGCCTGCTGGGCAGCAGGACCTCCCGCTTGGCCTCCTCGACCGTGTGCTACTCCCCATACGCCGAACAGTACGACCGTGCCGATCACACTCAGCAAAAGTGTGCGCATATTTGCTCCTTTTTTAGATTCGGCAGAAATTGACCCTGTGTTTCCCAACACACAACCTGAGCGCGGTGTGCTAGCGCGGACCATCGTCGTTCATATCACGCGGGCCTGACGCATGACCGATTCGGCTTTCTGACGGATTTCGCGGGCCACCTCAAAGGGATCGCCTTGTTGGAACCTCGGCAGAAAGAGTTCAACCGAGAGAGGACCGGCATATCCTTTATCCGCGAGCTTGCGAAGAATCCGCATGAGCGGACTGACTCCGTCGCTGGGGATGATCCGGGTTGTGTTATCCAATAACTCCCGCGGCATATCGGGCACATCCTGAAAGTGCACGTGACCAATTCGGTCGCCGCATAAACGCGCGAGAGTCCCAGGGCCGCGAACATCTCGCAGCGTTTCTTGAGACTCTCGAGTGAGGTGGACCGAGTGGGATTCGGCTCCCAGAGACCTGTCACGCCGGTTGCGCCGTGGACGGCTGTCAGTCCCAGGTCGGTGAGCACCCGGCGAGCGGCTGGCAGGGAGTCGGTCTTCAGAAACTCGTCCAACAGCGTGTTGGTGAGCTCGACGTTCTTGATTCCCGCACGAGACCAACCTTCCAGCGACTTACGGTAGCCCGCTCCGGCGGACGTATTCTGGTGAATGGCGAGTGTCATCTTCCCGGAGACAGCGGAGGCGGCGCGCGCGGCCACGAACACCACCGGAGTCAGGAGTATCGCTCTTCTAGATAGCATTGTTCTGACGCCTCATTTTTTAGTGAACTTCTGCAAGGTATGTTGACGCTGCGTGCTATGCAGATCTCGAAACGTATTCGGGAACGTGCGCACCCTGCCGCACGATCACATCTGCTTATCAGTGGCTAATGTCCGCCGATAAAGTGCTGACCCGCTCGTGAAACGATCAGTACCCGACCGCCTCGCCGTCCTCCCTAAAATTCGAGCCAGCCCGATAAACACCGCCGATGGGGGCCGTACAATGAAGATCTGTCGGCGCACATCCCGCTGGGGCGCCTGGATCGGGCGTGAACATGATCGCCTCGAACCCTCCCACGGGTGAGCCGTCGGACGACGAGGCGTTGTGACCCATGCTCACCAATTGGGAACCTACGAGCTTGAATAGCTGCGACTCCAACCGCAGCCTGTTACTCACCTGGTTATGACTAAACCGGGCCATGTCGCCAGCAGCCTGGACGTTCGCACCAAGGTCGAGAATGTTCACCAGCACCTGCATGTTCCCTTGGCCCTGCTGGTCACCGCCATGCTGCCCGGTCACGAGAAAGGGTCTATCGTTCTGCATCACGAGCACTGCCGAGAGCGTGTTGTAGGGCCGCTTTTGCGGCGCAATGACGTTGGGACTCTTCGGATCGAGAGTGAATAACCCGCCCCGGTTATGGAGGATGAATCCGTAACCCGGAACCGTGATGCCTGACCCCCAGCCGGCGAAATTGCTGTTGATCCACGACACCATATTTCCCCAGCGATCGGCGGTCGCCAGATAGATCGTGTCGCCGCTGTCGGTGGTGTCCGATCCAGGAGATCCGGTGTTGGAGGCGCGCTTAGGGTTGACCTTCCCGCACAGCGACGCGGCGTGCGGTTTCGAAGTCAGCATGTCGAGGGGCACGGACACAACGTTCGGGTCAGCATTGTGTCCATACAAGTCGGCATAGACCACCTTCTTCGTCTCGACCAGTGCGTGCCAAAACAGAGGATTCGCCGGTCCGAGAGTAGCGAGTGTCTGGCCGGGATACCAGATCGGCACGCATTGTTCCAGGACGTTCATCTCTTCCACGATTCCCCAGGCCTGCGAAGGCGCCCTCGTCCCATAAACGGTGAAGTGATCGTGGTATGTCGTTGAAGCCGGAGTCACCCACTCGCCCTTGTAGTTCGCCAGATCGTCGAGTGTCATCGTGCCGCCGAGTGCATTGGACTTGGCAACGATGGCCCGAGCCACCTCGCCTTTGTAAAACGCATCACGACCCTGCTGTTGGACGAGGCGTAGCGTTTTTGCCAAGTCAGGGTTCTTGAAAATGGAGCCCGCCGCAGGGGGGATTCCGCTGACGTAAAAGGTTTTTACCGAATCCGGATCCAACTGCGTGCAACATCCCATGAGCGGCAGAGCATTCTTCATGCGCCAGCTGCTTTGGATTTCCTCTGTCAGCGGAAAGCCCTGCTCCGCATAGTCGATCGCTGGTTGCAAAACTTCTTTGAATGTTTTCGTCCCGAACCGCGTGAGGACTTCTTGCCAGCCCCAAAGCGATCCTGGGACCGTCACTGTCAGGATCCCACCTGAGGGCATGCCAGAACCGGGTCCGAAGTTGGCCGGATGGGCTTTGTAGCCGAGTGAGTTCATGCGGGCGAGCGTCAGACCGCTGGGCGCGATCCCGCTGGCGTTGAGCTGGTAGACCTTCTTCTCTTTCGCGACGTAGACGAGCACGAATAAGTCGCCGCCGATACCGACGTTCGCCGGATAAACGACATTGAGCGCCGCCGCCGTTGCAACAGCGGCGTCAACGGCATTGCCTCCCTGTTGGAGTATCCGCAGCCCCGCCTGCGCCGCGAGCGGCTGAACGGTTGTCACCACCCCGTTCCGCGCCATGACTTCTGATCGGGTCTGTGGCAGCCACCCCTCGGATCGATCGCCTCGCACGGCTTGGCAGGCGGGTGCTGACGTTGCCGTGCACATCTGCACCGGCGGCACCTGCGCCAGAACGTAGCTCGAGTTGAGAAATAGCACGCCCAACAGAAGGTAGGAGAATCTGTTCCACCACGGGTTCATGTGGCTATCCTCCACAAATATTCTTGCAACGAAGAGGCCGCACCGCCGATCGTTATCGCGCAGTCTGGCCCTCGTTAGACGGCGTGAGTTTGCGCCCACGCAATTCTCGTCTGCGTCCTTTATTTCGAGCCGGCTTTCAACTCGTCATAAGCGATTTGCACGTTGTTCTTTAGCCGGTCCGGCATGGGAGCCGCGTATCCTTTATATTTGGCCGGTATCTTCCAGGTACTGGCCACTTCATCCACTGTTTTGCCCGCCTTTTTAGCGGCGCTGACGGCGCTCAGAAATTCGCGATTGAAATCGGCGTACTCCTTCAGGTCCGGGCGTGTCATCTCGGTACTATGGCCCGTGATGATGATGTCCACGTCCTTGACCGTATCGTAGGCCTTTTGCAGCGTATTGGGAAACGCGACGGCGCTGCCACCATTAACTGCGTCAATCAGCGGGATGTTCTTGCCGGAAAACACGTCGGCGGCATGCATCACCCGCAGCGCCGGAAACAGAACCCAGGCGTCGCCATTGGTGTGCGCGCGCCCGAAGTAGTAAAGGTCCACGCGATCGGCGCCGCTGCCAATGGTCATCTTGTCCTTGAATGTCCTCTTCGGCATGCCCTTGCCATTACTGTCCTTGAAGAGGTTTGCCGTCGCAGGCGGGTACGGAGGGAATCCGGTCGGCGGGACCATCTTCTCCATATTGGTTTTGGTGTTCTCCTGCGTCACGATGTCAATCGTGGCGGGGAACTCCACGTTGCCGCCGACGTGATCGGCGTGCGTGTGGGTGTTGATCAACCGGGTCACCGGCTTGTTGGTCAGCTCCTTGATTTTGTCCAGGATGGGCTGGCCCCAGCCGGGATTCTTGGCGTCCACCACGGTGACCCCGTCCGCCATGATGAACACCGCAGTGTTGCCGCCACCTCCTTTGAGCACGAACAAATTGTCCTTGAGTTTTGTGACTTCAAGAACCTTGGGGGCCTGCTGTTGAGCCGCAAACACGAGTGACAGAGCACCGGCAACAATCAGCACGCCTAGAACGACGCTTCGTTTCATGCTATTCCTCCAGGAAAGAAGATTCGCTGGACAAACCAGAATGCGCCTACCAGGATCACCGCGAGCGAGCCGGCAAACGCCAGCCGGCGGCCTGCGGCTTCGTTGCGCGAGCGAAGTCCCATCAGCGCGGAAGCCACGACGACCACCACCAATAACTGGCCGATTTCCACTCCCAGGTTAAAGGAAAACAGCGACCAGCCCAGCGCCCGGCTGGGCAGGTTCATCTCCCGCAAGACATTCGCGAATCCGAAGCCATGAATAAAGCCAAAAGCAAACGCAATCCAGGCGCGCACGTCGCGGCCACGGCCCACCATCAAATTGTCCACGCCGACGTAAACGATACTCAGCGCGATGGCCGGCTCAATGAGACGCGCCGGTGGGGTAACGACGTTCAGGGCTGCGAGCGACAGAGTGATGCTGTGCGCCGCGGTGAAGGCGCTTACCACCACCAGCAGCCGGCGCACTGAGCCGCCAAGTAGGAGCAGCCCGACGAGAAAAAGCAGGTGATCCGGGCCGACGAGGATGTGATGGATGCCTGCCGGCACGAACTTGCGGATGACCGCGAGCACGCCTTGGCGATCGCCGACGAAGTACTCGAGTTGCGGGTGGCTCCGGTCGAGAATTGCTTGCGAGGTGAGCGCATCGCCTTCGTAGAAATTCAAAAACGTTTGGTGCGCAGGATCGTAAGGGAAGAGCATCGCGGTTACGGTCACTGACCCGGGAGCGCTGGTTGTCAGGTAGCGCGCGTGCCACCGAACGGATTGCCGGTCCGGCAACGGCTCGGGCGCGGACCAGGTGCCTCCAGTCAGCGGCTGGCCGCCCGCAGCGATCTGCAACCGCTTGCGGAGCAGCGCCAGCACTGCGTTGCCTTGCGCGACCAAGACGTTTTGGTCGAGAACGCGATCAGGGGGATCAACGCCCAACTCGTGAGCGACGTCGAACATATGAGCCACGAGCGTGACTTCGATGGCGCCCGGCTCAATGCGGACGTCGAGGTAGCTGAAAGGTACCGGATGCGCCACTGCGTGTGGCGCGATACTGAAGATGGCAATGACGGCGAGGAGCGCCATGCCGGCCCCATTCTCCCGGATCCGGCTCTTGGCCCTGAATAGTGGCTGCGTGGAAATTCCCATTTTGCTTCCGCGGCTCGCCGACAATATACACTCTGATTCTTTCCAATGACAATGCGAGGGCCTTGTTTGGCGCATGCCGAAGAGTCCGCTCCGCGACCGCGCCAATCGACACCATTCACTCAAGTGGTACCCTGTTGCGTTTGTTTGGGATTGGGGCGGTCCGGACTAATCGAATTGCTTTCGGAATGCCGCGAGCTGCTCTTTCAATTCCGCAACTTCTTTCTGAAGAGCCACAATCTCATTTTCCAGACGCGAGATCCGTTCGCCACTGGAGGTGTTGTGCGTGATTGTTGCTTCGGGTGCCGCCTCCTGTGTCTGGGTCTGCACATCGCCTGATAGCAGGTGGGAGTAGCGCGACTCCTTGGTACCCGGCTGTCGAAGGAGCATCTTCACCATGGGTGGCTCGCGCTGCGCCAGCCGTTGAAGCGCCGATTGCACTTGGCCCAGATCCTCAAACCGGTACATACGCTCGGCGCGGCTCCGAAGCTCGCCGGGCGTCTGCGGGCCCCGCAAGAGCAACTCGCAGAGGATAGCGATTTCGCGGCGATCGAGATTGAAGGCTTCCTGGAACCGGTGCTCGTATTTAGTCACGCGGTTGTCCCAGGCATCCGCGGGTCCCGCCAGTCCTTCTTTTTCCAGACTATGTAGCGCTTGGCTGACGGCGTTTTCGTTCAGGTTCATCACCGGATCCCGATTGGATTTCTGATTGCAGGCGTTGACCAGAGCGTTTAGCGAGAGCGGGTAGTACTCCGGAGTGGTCAGCTCTTTTTCCACCAGTGAGCCCAGCACCCGGGTTTCAGTCTCGTTAAGGGCGTTCACAGGGCGCAATCATACCTTATGCCGTAAAGCCGAGCCGGCTCTCAAAGGATTGAGGGTCTCCGGTGTGCTCGATGGCGCACTCTCAAATTTTGACGTACCTCGCTCGCAAGTGCGCTTCGCGGCGCACACCTAAGGGGAGTATCCGTCAAAGCTTCGACCAGCTCGATGCATTGGATGGCAACCGCGCCCCAACTCGACATGTTTACTGGAATGTGAGGCAACATGTACACTTCCGAGTCAGGCGCAGCCATTCGATGGGCAGCGAGGCACAATGAGGGTTTCCAGGCGAAAGCTGATGACGACCGGTGTGGCAGCCGCAGCGGGCGCTTGCGGGTTAGGAGTCGCGGCGCGACTGGCGGACCGGTACGGTCTCATACCCCCTGATCACGCCGGCATCTACGGCGCAGGCGAGACTCTCACCTATGCAGCTCAAAGGCTGCTGATGGCGCATCATTCACTGGCTCGCGAGTTCGACCGCAGCGAAATTTCCAAAGTCTTTCCCGTAAACGGCGAAGTTCCCGAGAACGAAACCTACCAGCGCCTGTCGGCCGGTGGATTCGCGGACTGGCGACTCGCGGTGGACGGCTTGGTCGCTCGCCCCGCTAGCTTCTCTCTCACGGAGTTGAAACGCCTTCCCGCTCGTACCCAGATCACCCATCAAGCCTGCGAAGAGGGCTGGTCTTTTATTGCCGAATGGACCGGTGTTCCTCTTTCCTCTGTCTTAAATTTAGTCGGCGTCGACCCCAAGGCCAAATACGTCGTGTTCTTTCCGTTTGACGAATCGTGGGACAGCCTGGACATGTCCGACGCATGGCATCCCCAAACCTTGCTTGCCTACGCGATGAATGCTCAGGAGCTTCCCGCGCCTCATGGTGCGCCGGTTCGTCTGCGCGTCCCCCGTCAGCTGGGCTATAAGAGCGTGAAATACCTTTCCCGCATCACCGTCACCGACACACTGAAGAACATCGGCAATGGCTTGGGATCCATCTCTCCAGAAATCGGCTACTCCTGGTACGCTGGCATCTAGGGGCAACGCTCGCCGCCGCCCGATTTCTTACTGGCTCGATTCTTACTAGTTGACGCTCGCGTTAAAATATATGTACGCGTGTTCCGCATGAATTCGCCGGGCCATGCACGCGTGAGCTGGGGGCAGCCGAACGAACTGCGGGGGCCAGTTCCGAGGAATTCGGGCTTGCACGAGCGTGCGGCCGGCGTCGCAGTCTCGTCGATCTCGCCAAAAAATCGACGATGCGACCAGCGTCGGCGTCCCGGGCGAGCCAGCCCCAGCGTCGACTCGGGTGCGGGCGAGGCGCGCCTCTTGCGTACCGGACCTTCTAGCGAGGGACCTATGTTCGGCGCCTATTTAGAATCAACACTTGCAGAACTAACGAGCTAAGCATCCTGAAATGAACACTTGAAAAAAGCCGGGGGGGGTGGGGGGCCCCCTTCCCGTTTGTCGAGGACCACGATGTCGGTAGCGTGCTCCGAGCGATACAAAAAGTTGACACGGGGGCCCGGCTCGCATATGGTCCGGCGAAGGAACAGTGTTGCTGTGGGAACCCGATAGAAAATCGATAGCCAGAGGGGGGTACTATGGCTGCGCCGAAAGAGCGGGCGAATTTCCAGAAGGCCGGAGCTCTCTGGAACCGGTTTGTACATCTGCGCATCGCCGGTGCACTGACAGCGGCGATTCTGTTCGTCACACCCGCCCTCGACGCGGGCATCACGAGAATCCAGATCATCTCGCGGGGTCCGGCGTTCGGCGGGTATTCATTCCCCAAAGTTGGCACCTATGAAAGGATCATCGGCAAGGGATTCGGCGAAATCAGTCCGGCCGACCGGCATAATCATGCGATCGTGGACATCGGCCTCGCGCCGCGCAACGCGAACGGCAAAGTCCAATACTCGTTTGACTTCTACATCCTGAAGCCAACCGACTTGAACAAGGGCAATCACAAGGTCTTCTACGAAGCGCCGAACCGCGGCAGCAAGCTTTTTGGAAATTTCAACCGATCGACGGGCGGCAACGACCCGCCAGCCGCCAGTGATCCAAGCGGCTCATTCCTGGCGCCGCAGGGTTATACGATGGTTTGGAGCGGCTGGGACTTCGGAGCCGGGACGGACAATTCCAATCTCAACCTTACGATCACGCTGCCGACTGCGAAGAATCCCGACGGTTCTTCGATCACGGGACCGGGTTACGAGTACATCGTCAGTCCGGGTGCTTCCTTCGCTTTGAATTACCCAGCAGCAACGCTCGACCAGACGAAGGCGACGCTGACCCATCGCGTTCATTTGGATGACGTGCCGCAGGTCGTTCCCGCATCTGGCTGGGAGTATGCGAACAACGGCACGGCGATCAGGCTGCTGCCTGCGGGCACGTCTTTCATCGCGAACGACATTTACGAATTTTCCTATATCGCGAAAGATCCGATGGTCAATGGAATTGGCTTTGCCGCCGTCCGTGACTTCAATTCGTTTCTCCGCTATGCGCTGAAGGACAGTGCAGGGACCGCAAATCCTTTGGCGGGAGACGTGACGCGAATTTACACGTTCGCAGTTTCGCAGCCGGCCCGGATGCTGAATGACTTTCGCAATCTGGGATTCAACGAGGATGAAAGTGGCAAGATTGTCTTCGATGGCCTGTTGCAATGGATCGCCGCCGGAGATGGAATAAACATGAACTATCGTTTCTCGCAGCCGGCGCGCACCGAACGCAATCGCCAGGATCAACTGTACGTCGAAGGGGTCTTCCCGTTTGCTAATCGACGATCGACCGATCCGATCACCGGCACGACGGCCGGTCGCTACGACAAATGCACGAAGACCAAAACGTGTCCACTCGGGATGGAGGTCTATTCCGCCAACGAATATTGGGTAAAGGCGGCGTCTCTCTTTACCACAGACCCGTCGGGCACGATGGATCTTCCCGATCATCCCATGGCGCGTTACTACTTCATTTCCAGCCATCAGCATGGTACGGGCAACGCCGCGGCAAAAGGGAATTGCCAGCAGTTGCAGAATCCATTGGACTCGGCGCCGGTGTTGCGCGCGCTGTTTGTCGCGATGGATGAGTGGTCCACAAAGGGCATCGCGCCGCCGCCCAACGCCGTTCCCCGTTTAGCCGACGGGACACTCGTGCCGCCGATGCCGCAAAGTAAAGTTGGCTTCCCGAAGATTCCCGGTGTCGCTTACACGGGGCTGATGTCCACGCGGTACTTGTTCAACTACGGTGCGGATTTCTATAGCACCGGGATCATGGCAATCAATCCTCCGGCGGTCAAGCCGCCCATCTTTAATAACAGGGAGAACGGCCCGATCTATCCGAGTTTTGTGCCAAAGACTGACGCCGACGGCAACGACATCGCCGGTGTCCGCTTGCCCGACGTGACGGTGCCGCTAGCCACCTATACCGGCTGGGCTTTGCGATCGGGGCCGCAGGCGAACGATGGCTGCGAAGCAGCAGGTCAGTACATACCGTTCCCGAAAACCAAGGCGGACCGCATGAATTCCGGTGATCCACGCTTGTCGATTGAGGAACGGTATCCGTCACTTGCGGCGTATTCCTCCGCCGTTGAGAAAGCGATAGATGACATGATTGCGAAGCGCCTGATGCTGCCGGAAGACAAGCCGTCGAATGTGAATCGCCTTATGCGGGCAGCGACGGCGACAGGCGCCATCGCGGGTCCGAGCGACGTCCGCGTTCAGCCTTGACGGCAATAGAGCGCCGACGTAAGGTCTGCTCAAAGGCAGCTTGGAATCAAGCCGGTCCCACGCCGAGATTGTCGCCTAACGCGGCCCGGAGAAGGAGCCGAATATCATGGGTTCAATATCCACACTCAGCAGAAGAGCTTTGATGAAGTGCGGCCTGGCTTCGGCGGGACTCCCCGTCGTCTCCAAGCTATTGAGTGCTCCCCCGAGCGTCGAGGCTCAGGTCAAATCCGATTCCTCGTTTGCGGCCATCCCGGGCCAGGTCGGTGGTCAGGATATTTTCGGCGCTTATGATGTGGATCCGAATTGGCCGAAGCCGCTCTCTTCGCTGCCCGGAAATGAGAAGTGGACGTGGGGCTCCGCGGAAGGGATCTTTGCCGAGAATCCAGACCGCGTCTTCATCCTGCAGCGCGGCGAACTGCCCAACATCCGCAGACCCAAAGAAGTCGACCTGGCAGAACTCGGGCCAAGCATCGGCTTTCCCATTGGCCGGCTGCCCTGGCGCGACGCCACCTCGGCCAGTCCGCCAGGTCCGCTGGATGGCCCCAATCGCGGCAAGGAGGACGTCGATTGGCGCTGGCAGCATTGCCTGGTTGCCGTGAACTCCAAGGGAAACATCGTCGAGACCTGGCCGGAATGGGACAAAATGCTCGCCGGCCACATTCCGTTTACATCAATCCTTACGACAAGGACAAATTGTCTGGCTGGTTGATGACTACCGGCATGCCA
>QHYQ01000349.1 GCA_003224175.1 Acidobacteriota bacterium | reverse complement strand
ACTTGGCGGTTCGGGAATGCCATATTGTGAAACATTCATACTTCCCTCAGTAGTTATC
This sequence comes from Acidobacteriota bacterium, assembly GCA_003224175.1. Classification (GTDB taxonomy): domain Bacteria; phylum Acidobacteriota; class Terriglobia; order Acidiferrales; family UBA7541; genus Palsa-189. Next base: position 4,238 of record QHYQ01000349.1, on the reverse strand, counting down.
GAGCGCGAAGGGGCGTCTTAGGACGCCCCTCTTTTTTGTGTTTAAGGGTCTTTGAGGCCTGGTCTATTGCTTCGGGAGCGATTTTAGAATGGCTTCTGCAGCTGGGGGCGTTTCTGAGTTGACCGAAGGCCCTTCCCGAGATTTTCTTTGCTCGTCGAAGTTTTCAGAATCATAGGTTGTCGCGGGGACGTCTGCATTTGCGTCATATTGGGCCAAACAGCGAGCCAGACACATCCACGGAACGTCGCGCAACCAAGCGCTTTCGAGTAAAGTTGCCGATGACGGTCCGCTGGGGATATCGCCGGACGGTCAGAGAAGCACAGACCCAGTCAGAGGACATCAGCTCTCGAGGGGTTTACTTCTTCCTGCCGACAGAAATTAAGAAGGGTTCGTCGGTCGAGTTGGACATTGTTATGGTTATGCCGCACGAAATAACCTTAACCGAGCCTATTCGCATCCGCTGTCATGGACACGTTCAGCGCGCGGAAATGAAAAGCCTGAATCGCGTTGGAATAGCGGCCAAGATTGAGCGCTACGAGTTGCTGCGCAGAAACAACCAAGCCGGAAGACGTACGAGACGCCAGCGCGCGGCGCCAAGGAAGAAGGTTTTTTAGTCGATTCCCGTGTACTCACCCCGACGTGCTGTCCCGTCATTGATAAAGATGCTCGCAAAGAGGGCCGTCTTTTGCGGACGGCTGCGGTGAATTGAGACGGACAGCATGGACCCTTAAAACCGCCCTGAGGGCCGCCGCCAGATTCCCACGCGCGTAATCACGATCTTCCCCTCCACGACCCTGATCGTGCGTCGGGCTGATCTAAAAGCTGCCATGCGGTTCAGACCACTGCGTATCTTACGGACCTCTTCGGTCGGATCGCCTTCACATTCGAGAACGATGCTCTCGCCTTCCTGGAGCTTCGCGATGCGCTCGCAGAGGCTTGTCCATTTCGAGATACGTTTCACAGTTGCCCTCTCTGCGCTGGGTCGCTTCAGATTCCTGGCGCCCACTCTGAAGGAACCGCGCTCGCAAGCTTAGCAGTGCATCCTGAGCGCGATCCGTTCATACCGAGCCCTGGAGTTGATCTAGCTTGCCCAAAACCGATTGCTCGCGGCCATTACCCTTTGGGGCAACAGAGGACAAGGGAGGCCATGTACCGCTGCATCTGCTGCCCTTAAGTTCTCTTTAATCTCCTTCTGTTAGCCTGGGGTTACCCCATCGCCCTGCCCACGCCCTTTGTTACCGCACGGAGGACTATTCGTATGTCGGAAGACAGCCGTTATTTCGGGTGTGCTCGGCAGAAACCATTGGTGACGAGTGTAATGAGCCAATTGGTGGCCTGAAATGTCCTCTGCACAAAAAAAGCCCTATATCGCCGTTTTGCGGTTCGTTACTTCCGTCGTGTTATGGGTCGCCGGCGTGGTGCTGCTGGTGAAGGCGGCCGCGAAGGAAGCGGGTTCGCGCGACCAGATTTTGTTCGGCGCGTTTGGAGCTGTAGCCGCCGTTGCTGCGCTGCTTAATTGGGCGATCAAGTGGGATGCGGCCCCTCCCGAAGAGTAGTGTTACGCCCGATCCGCATCCAGGCTCGCCCTTGTCGGCTGGAATTTGAAGGCGTTTGGCGAGGATGGTATGGAAAGCGCAAGAGGAGTTCCTTGTCCAAGAGCAAACATGATGAGCGGCCGGTTAGGGGGCCCGACCGCTCGTGGGGTTTTGGAAGGAATATTGTGCTGCGCACTGGTTATCTCCCGTTTCGATACATGGTTCCGCGATGGCACTCACGTAAGTACTCGAACTCCTTTTATAAAGGAGACTCGGCTATCTATTTGGAGGAATCAAGGATGAGACTTCTAACTGCAAGTATCGGAGCAACCGCACTTTTGGCGATTTGTTCCGCCTCGGCCATGGGCTCGGGACGAACACAAACCGCCCCCGTCCCTGCACCTGTTGCATCTAAGGGTGTCTTCCGCACGACCAAGGCCCTGAATTACCGGCGTGCCAGGGGCTCGGTAAAGATCCATTTTCAGACTACGGAGCTCATGCAAAGCGCCTCCGGCGAAGCCAAGGTCCAAAGTAAAAACAATCGCATGGAAATCGAGGCGAGATTCGCGGGCTTGGAAGATGCCACGAAGTTCGGCCTGGAGTATCTGACCTACGTTTTTTGGGCCATTTCTCCGCAGGGGCGTGCAGAGAACCTGGGGGAAGTGGTGCTGAAAAAGGGCGAAGCCATCGTGAAGGCTGACACGGAGATGCAAACGTTCGGGATGATCGTGACGGCCGAACCTTATTTTGCCGTGACGCAGCCGGGCAACGCGGTGGTGCTGGAAAATGATTCCGCGACCGAAAGCGTGGGCAAGGTGGAAAACATCGACGCTAGCTACGAACTCCTGGGCCGGGAAGTGTATTCAACCTCGAATACAAAGATCGAGAACGCCATCTTCGGCGTTGATCGGAAAACGCCGCTCGAGCTCTTTGAAGCGCGCAACGCCGTCCGCATCGCCAATAACGCCGGCGCGGAGAAGTATTCGCCCACCGCATGGACCAAGGCGCAGCAGCAATTATTGGCTGCCGAAGAGACCTACCGCCAGAAGCGCAATCGCAAAGTGATCGACTCCACTGCCAAGGACGCCACGGAAGCTGCCGAGGAATCTCGGGTGATGGCGGTCAAGCAAAAGGCGGAAGAAGACGCCCAGGCTCAAATCACAGCGGAAAAGGAAGCTGCGGAAGAGCGCGAGGCCAGGGCTCGCGCGGATGCGGAAGCCGAAGAGAGACAGCGACAGGAAGCCGAGCAGGCGCGCATTCAGGCCGAACAGGCCAAGGCTGAAGCGGAAGGGATGAAGCAAGAGGCGGAGCAGGCGGCACAGGAGGCGATGCGCCATGGACAAGAAGCCGACGCCGCGCGGCAAGCGGCCTTGACCCAGCAGCAGGCGGCAGAAACCAAGGCGCAGGAGGCCGAGCAGGCGAAAGCCGCCGCGGAAGCGGAGGCGGAAAAGGCGCGGCAGGCAGCAGTTCAGGCGGAAACAGAAAAAACGCAGTTACGTGCGCAGCTTCTGGCGCAACTTAACGCAGTTTCCCAGACGCGCGACAGCGCCCGCGGACTGATTGTCAACATGTCCGACGTATTATTCGATTCCGCGAGTTACACACCTGAGCTGGGCGCGCGCGAAAAGCTAGCAAAAATTTCCGGAATTTTGCTGGCGCACCCCGGGCTGGCCTTACAGATCGAAGGGCACACCGACAGCGTAGGAAGCGATGAATTTAACCAGCAGCTTTCCGAACGGCGCGCTAGCTCGGTCAGGGATTTTCTAACCGAACAGGGCGTCCCCGCATCTTCGATGACCGCACACGGGTTCGGGAAGACCCAGCCGGTAGCTTCCAATGATACAGCGGAGGGGCGGCAGCGAAATCGCCGCGTTGAGCTCGTCGTGAATGGTGACGCGATCGGTAACTCTGCGACTGCCAATGCGGCCAACCAAGCAAACTAAACTCCGCGAACATGTGACGCTTGGGGCTGTGGAATCTACAGCGCCTTAGCGTCACGTTTGTGGTTACAGGTACATCCGCGCATCCACCGAACGCGCAGATCCTGCGCTTCCCGTAAGCATGCCGAAAAGCCGGTGAGCGAAATGCTCTTTGAATAGCCCCGAAAAATCAAAAAATGCGACAGTACATGGAATTGTCGCCTCCCCGGGCTGCCTACCGCCTCGCTGATTGCCACCCATGCACTCCGCGATGGCCGCGGAGAACACCTGCCTGCGCCGCAGAGAGACCCGGGGCCCCGAACACCACCAGCACAGGTAAAAGGCCCAGGCGTGTGACGATGATCTTCCCATCTACAATCTTGACCGAACGCCGAATTAACCTGCAGACCGCAATCCGGTCCAGGCGACAGCGTAGCTTGCGAGCTTCTTGGTCGACGTCGCCTTCCGGCTCGACAACGATGTATTCGCCGTCCTTGCACTGCGCCAGGCGCTGGCCGATGCTCTGCCATTTCGAGGGAGGTTTCTGATTCACGTTTTAGGCCGCTTTGCTTTTCTTCGCCGGCTTCAACTCGGTGGCGTGTTCCGGATTGGGGCATTCCAAGCGCTGGCAGAACTCGAGAAGAAACTGGCGCAGTCGCGCGCGCTCCTCGGGATCCACGAGGGCAATCCGGCCGTCTTTCTCGCTCGGGATGTCGTACTCTCCATTTTTCGAGATGGTCACCCTCAGGACTTCCATAGAATCCAGCGTTTCGGCGTATTGCTT
>QHYQ01000390.1 GCA_003224175.1 Acidobacteriota bacterium | reverse complement strand
CCGTGGCGAGAGGCCGCCCGCCGAGGGATGGAGAGGCGAGAAAGGCGAGCGTCGCGCGAGGCCACGGTCGCGCCGCCGTCGTTGGCCTTGCCCTCCGCTTCGCCCTAAACGCTCCGCCCTTTGGGCTCCGCAGGGCTACGCTCCGGGCAAGGCCAACGACCCAGACAAAAGCAGAACGCGAAAAGGGGACACTTTTAATGAGGTAAGAAAGGGGACATTTCTAACGAGCTTTGACAAAAGGATAATTCCTGCCTTGACAAGTATCGCGCGGCTGATGTATTAGCCTCGGTATCCCTCCGCCCTGAGGTGGTCTATGCGTTTACGAGTCTTCACCTTCTTGATCCTCGGCTCCCTTATCTCGATAGCTCTTGCAGGCCAGCAGGCGACTACTCCTGCGGGGCAGCGTGATCCCCAGGCGCTCGCTGTACTCTCCCAGATGGCCGCCGCGACCGGTTGGAGTGCGGGGAATCTGCCGAGCGACGCAGTCGCAACAGGCAGAATTACCCGCTATCGCGGCGACACCCAAGAGACTCTTCCCTTCACGCTGAAAGCCAAGGGCTGCCGGGAGTTTCGCGTGGATGTTCAGGAGACCACCGGCCCTCGGTCCACCGTAGTGAACGGTTCGAGCGGCAATGTCACTCGACCTGACGGCCCGCATCCCCTTCCACCCCGCAGCGCATCTTCGATGCAACCGGTTCCACTGCCTTTTTTCTGTGTGCTTGCTGTCTTGCAGAAGGCCAGTTCGTCGGTCATTTACGCAGGAACGGAGACAGTCGCGGGGCAGTTTTCCCATCGGATCGAAATGTCCACCGAAGCCATCACCGCGGATTCGCTCACTGATGCCCGTCGCCGTGGCGCAGTTTTCACTCTCTGGGTTTCGACCTTGAATGGAATACCGACCCAAGTCGCAACGACACTCTTGGCGAGCGAAAATCCGACCGCGGCCCTGACGCTTACTTCCGCATTATCCGATTACCGTGCAGTGAACGGTCTGGCCGTGCCTTTCCACCAGGAGGTTCGCGGCAGCGGAAACCTCCTCTATTCAGTGGCGGTTGATTCCGTCAATTTCAGCGTAAGTCTCTCTGACAGCGAATTTGCAGTTCCTGCTCAGCCCTAGAAAAAAGGAATTCAAATGCCCACTGCTAAGTCCGTCGCGACTGCTCTCGGCATCTTGGCTGTTATCCTTTACCCTGCTTCCCCTGCCCTGCCTCAGATTCAAAACCATATCGAAACGGGGGGCGCTACCGGAGTCATGCCCTACAACACTTACGGCGGGGTGCGTGAAAACATTAGTCTGACTAACGGCAACGTCAATCTACAGGTTCCGCTGGTTACCCTTCCGGGGCGTAATGGTCATAACTTCACGCTCGGCCTCGTCTATGATAGCGCGATCTGGCCCCTGACTCACTGGGTCGACCCTTTCGTGGGCGACATTTGGCAATTCGGCCAGGACTACCAGGCGCCCGTTCTAGACGGCGTGTGGCGCCTAAACGTACCGACTTTGCAGGCCACACAACAACAGGTTAGCTCGCAATTGGGGGGAATCTGGTGCTACACGAATTTCATATTGACTCTGGGGGACGGGAGCAAGCATTGGTTTAAGAACAAAGCGTACTGCTTTCACCTCAATGCTCAGTCTCAGCCTGTTTTTGATCCGCAATACCAGGTAAACACAAACAGTTCCGGCGATGGCGGTTACATCCTCCTCGACACAACAAACTCTGCGGATGCGATAGTTCGGCCGAAAGGCGGCGGCGTAATCCACCTTGTTCCTCAGTATGTCACCGACACCGGGATGGCCTTCGTAACGCTCGCGAGCAGCCTTGTGGATACTGACGGGAACAAGATCTCGATTCAGGGAACGTCAAGTCCGTTCAACCCATACCCACAGGTCACCTCCGTCACCGACACGGTTGGACGGGTCATTACAATCACATATCCCACGAATGCAGCGTCCATCAGTTACAAAGACTCGTCCGGGACCACCAGGACGATCAGCCTCGCATATACATCGGTAGCTCTGCATCCAACTTTTACTCAGCCTGCTTATGACGGGGGTTCCTACAACCAGAACCTTTTGACTACCCTGACGCTGCCGAACAATTTGACGTACTCCTTTCAATACAACCAGTACGGGGAGCTGACCAAAATCACCTATCCCACGGGTGGCTACACACGCTATGACTACGTTGCTTTTGTTCACTGGAGGGAGGGGCGTCAAACAGACGACCCGTATGGAGGCACGGCTGCAAATATCCGCCAGATCACAGCGCGCAAAGTGTGCCGCCTGGCGACGGGCACCTGCGGCACTGAAGACGTGACCACCTACACGCCCACAATCGACGGGACCAAGACGAACAATCAGTTTGTGGATGCCATTGACCCGGACGGTAACAAGACCCGTTATGAATTCTCGTACAAGGCAAACGGCCCGCCGGTCTTCTTCTCGTACTTCTCGCCCCGAGAGCTCAACCGCTGGCTTTATCAGGGGCAGACGACGCTCCTGCGTACAATCCACACCGATTACAACGAGACGCTTCCTTTCGACAATGAGGCGCTTCCCAGTCGTGTCACGACGACGCTCAACGACACTAACCAGGTCGCCAAGGTTGAGCTCGACTACGACACGAGCGGGGCCAAAGACAACGTCATTGAGCAGCGTGAATATGCCTTCGGAACCGGTGCACCTGGGGGTCTTGTTCGCCGCACGAACTACACGAGGCTCAAAGTCAATCCGGCCAACAGCCAGGATTATACGTCTGCGAGTATATGGATTTTGAACCGCAAGGCCACGGAGAAAGTCTACGACGCGGCCGGCAACCTGATGGCGCAGTCGGAGTTCGAGTACGACAAGTACGACGCCAGCGCAAATCACGCCACTTTGCAGGCCAGCGGCGCCGTTCAGCGCGACTCCGCTTACGGCACGAGCTACACCACCCGGGGCCATGTCACGGCCGCCCAGCGGTGGCGCAACACGGACGGCACCTGGTTTTCCGCCTACAGCCAATACGACGACGCGGGGAACGTTCTTAAGGCCATTGATTTCGGTTTGCACAATACGACCTTCAGTTACACGGACTCATGGGCGAATTCTACCTGCGCTCCCACGAGCGGCAAGGCCTACGTCACGAGCACAACCAATGCCCTCAGCCAGACAACCACTGCCACGTACAATTCCTGTTCCGGCACAGTTGCCTCGACTACGGACCCCAACACGCGAACGATCAGTTTCACCTATGACTCGATGGGCCGGCAGACCCAGGCCAATTTCCCCGATACCGGCCAGGCGACGCGCACGTTCAACGAACCTACCTTGCCGCTCAGCGTCACGCCTTCCGTCAAGATCACCAGCACGCTGAATCTCGTTCCGCCTGTGACCGTGGACGGCCTGGGTCGCGTCACGCAATCCCAATTGACCAGCGATCCCGAGGGCACGACGTATGGGGACACGACCTACGATGCCCTGGGCCGAAAAAAGACCGTTTCGAATCCCTATCGCTCGACGAGCGACCCGACCTACGGCATCACCACGTTTGAGTACGATGCTCTTGGCCGCGTCACCAAGGTGATTCCCCCGGACGGGACGACCTCCGTGAACAACACGACCACGGTCTATTCGGGAAACTGCGTCACAGTCACGGACCAGACAGGCAAGAAACGCAAGACCTGCACGGATGCCCTCGGCAGGCTGATCCAGGTCTTCGAGCCCGATTCGGGTGGGAACCTCGTGATCGAAACGGACTACCAGTACGATGTGCTGAATAACCTTCTCTGCGTCCATCAGCGCGGCACAGACGCCACCGCCGACAAAGCCTGCACGGACGGCACCGTCCCCGCCACCTGGCGGCCGCGCAAGTTCACCTACAACTCGCTCTCCCAGCTACTCACGGCCACCAATCCCGAATCCGGAACCATCACCTACACCTACGATTCCGACGGCAACGTCCTGACCAAGATGGACGCCCGCAGCATCACCACCACCTATTTTTACGACGTGCTCCACCGCCTCACCAAGAAAACCTACTCCGACACGACGCCGCAGGTCACCTACTGGTACGACGCCCAGACGCCCACCGAGTGCTCCCCCACGCTGACTATCACCAACGGCATCAACTACGCGACCTCGGCTCTCTACTCGCCTCCGGGTGCCTTCTCCTCCCTCCAGAACGGCTCCGGCATCGTCTCCACCTTCTATCTCAATAGCCGGCTCGAACCCTGCCGCATCTCCGTCAAGACCACCGGCACGGCCCCGACGCAATGCAGCGACACGGCGCATCTCGGCAACATTCTGGACCTCACCTACGACTATAATTTGAGCGTGGCCAACAACGGCAACGTCAAGCAGATCGCCAACAACTTGAACAGCGCGCGCACGCAGAGCTTTACCTACGACGAGATGAACCGCGTCAAGACCGCGCTCACCCAGGGCACCACGGGCTCGCTCTGCTGGGGGCTCGACTATTCCTACGACATCTACGCCAACCTGACCACGGTCGCGCTCGATCCGGCG
>QHYQ01000389.1 GCA_003224175.1 Acidobacteriota bacterium | reverse complement strand
GAAAATCGGTGCTCGCCGTGCTTTGCGCTTTCTCGTATCGCAGGGCATTCTCGACGGACACGCCGAGTTTGGAGCTGGCCGCCAGAAGCATGCGGAGGTGTTCTTTGGTGAAGCTATTCTTTTCGCGGCAGTAGAGCGTCAGCACTCCCGCGACGCCCTCGCGCCCACGCAGCGGGACGCAGAGTGCGGACTGCAAACCCGTTACGCGCGAGGTTTTTCCAAGATGGAGAATTTCTGCGGCGGGATTGCCGTTCGTTATGGGCTTCTCATTTCGCGCCACCCAGCCGGAAAGACCTTGTCCCAATGGAATTCGGACGGAGGAGAAAAGCTCATAATCCACACCGTGGACATATTCAGGAATCAGAATACCTTCCTGGCAAACAAAGAAGGCGATAGAGTCGTGGGGAATCAATTGCTTCAAGCGGATCGCAACCACCGAGAGAGTTTCCTTTAAGCTCAGGGCATTCGCGAGCGTTTGGGCAAGTTCAAAAAGGAGCTGCGCTTCCTGTCGCGCCGAGATGATAGAAGTCAGGAAAGAGGTTGCGCGAACTTCGGCGTCATTCGTAACTTCCGCGAAACCCGAAGACGGAGTAGCTGGACGATCCACTTTCGGGGCAATGTCCAAGCGCCTGCGCTCGGTTTCCGTGCTGTTAACCATTTCCTCGAATTCGAGATACCGGCGTTCCATGACCTCGATAACACGAGGATCGAAGCTCCGCCCTTTTTCCGCGCTGAGTGTGTTCATACTCTCCTGCGGAGTCATCGCTTGCCGGTAGGGCCGCTCGGAAGCGAGGGCATCGAAGCAATCGACGGCCGAAAGGATTCTCGCCCCGATTGGTATGGCTTCTCTTTTCAGCCCATCCGGATAGCCTGAGCCATCCCATTTTTCATGGTGGGAGCGCACGATGGGCACCACGGGATACGGAAATTGGACGCGATCCAGTATCTCCGCGCCTACGATGGGATGAATTTTCATTTTCTCGAACTCTTCCGGAGTAAGGCGTCCGGGCTTGGATAGAATGTGCTCGGGCACGGCGAGCTTACCAATATCGTGCAGCATCGCGGCGGCGCGGATGGCGTTCAACTGGTCGTGATTCAGGCCCAGGTCCTGGCCAATCTCGGTGGCATAAACTTGCACTCGGCGCAGATGATCGTGAGTGCTGTGATCCTTCGCTTCAATCGCCAGGGAGAGCGCTTCGATCGTGCGCAAGTGAAGCGCGGCAATTTCCTCGGCGTGCTTCTTTTGCGCTTCGAGGCGGTTCAAGTAGGTCCGGTAGGAGCGGTAGATCAAATAAACGACGGGGAAGGCGAGAAGACCGAATTGCCAGTCGACCAGCCGATTGATGGCGCTCACTCCACAAGCAATCAGCGCACCGAGCAAATAATAAGGGAAGGCCCACAAATAGCATTCCTTCCAGACATGGACGGGGTTGCGCTTTTCCGTCATCGCGATGACGCCGGAGACAGAAATGGTGTTGAAGGCGAAGTAGGTAGTCGCTGCCGCGGCCATCAAGAGTGGCCAGCGAAATCCAACACCCGCGACGACTTTGCTATGAAAGACCAGTTCTGCGGCGGTAATGGAGAGGGCGAGGTTTGCCAGATTAAAGAGCCATTGAATCGGGCGGGGACGCGGATTGGCATGCCACAGGGTCTGGACAAGTCCACCGAGACATCCCATCAGCACCGTCTCGGAATAGGAGAGGTCAAGGATGCCGACGAGAATAAAGAGGAAATTCGCCGACATCGTGGCCTTGATGCCGGGCAAGCGCACTTTGAGTACGGAGGCGCACAAAGCGACGGTCAGAAAGCAGACAAATCGGAAAAAATCATCCGAGTGCCAGCGCAGGAGGGCGTAAGGCAATAAAGGCAGCCCTCCGATAAGCTGAGCGAAGATAAACGCGAAGGCAGGAATCCCGAGTGACTGGACATCACGCCAGGCGTTGCTCCAGTAGTTCTTCGCAGCAATTGCTACCACACGCGTTCCTGCTCTCTGCCAATTGGCTCCAACAGTGCACTTGCTTGATAAAGGAGCGCCGAAATCATGCGCGTAAACAGGCCAACCATCAGGTCGTTCCCTTGCCACAGCGACTCCGTGGTAACTTTCACCGCTCCAACGCCCCGTAAAGCGCAGAACGCGGTCCTTAATTAGTAAATTTTGATAGGTGAACTATGTATTGGGAATAGTACGGCTAGAGTTCTGTATTGGAAGGGATACTGCCTTCCAGGCGGAAGAGCGTGCTTTTAGCCCAGGGGAAAGAGAACATCCTTTGACACGCCCCTGAAGGTACAAAAAGATATACAAAACGGGCTGTACTTTAGTACCAACTCCGGGGACCGCCTGTACTATCGACCGCTCCGCAGCCAGAACTGATACTTCCAGCAGTTACAGAACTCAAGGCAACAGGCCCTGTCCCCACTTGGCCCTTCGAGGCAGTTTAGGAGCCCAGCTCATGTCCGCCAAACCGGAAACAAGGGCATTCTCTAACGGCAGCTTCTTCGAAACAACGACCTGGGGTGCGCGGCTCGCTCTCTCTCTACTTTTGGTTCTACTGGCCGCGGGCCTGTCCTTTGCCGACGGCAATAAGCACAAGCTGTCGAAAGACCTTGAAGCTCTCAAAGGCGGCAATAGCGGCGCCACGGTTGACGTCATCATCCAATTCAACCAAACGCCGACCGATGCCCATCATCAGAAGGTGCAGGACAAAGGCGGGGTGCTGAAGACGAAGCTGGACTTCATTAAGGGCGCTCACTATTCCGTTCCGGTGGAATCTCTGGACGCAATTGCGGACGATCCCGATGTCGCCTACATCTCGCCCGACCGCCGATTGAGCGGCGCGCTCGACCAAACCGCAGCGGCGGTGAATGCACAGGCCGCCTGGCAAGCCGGCTGGGATGGCACGGGAATAGGCGTCGCGGTGATTGACAGCGGCATCACCTACCATTCCGACCTGTATAACACCGGTGGCAGCGGTGGCAAGCTCCGTATCATTTACAGCCAAGATTTTTCGGCGGAGGCACGAACGACTATTACGGGCACGGCGAACACGTCGCGGGAATAATTGCAGGGAGCGGGAAGGATTCCAATTATTCGGGCTACACTCGCCACTTCAAAGGCATCGCGCCCAACGCAAACTTAATCAATCTTCGCGTCCTGGACCAGAACGGCCAGGGAACCGACAGCGGGGTGATCTCCGCCATTCAAGTGGCCATCAACCTCCAAAGCAAATTGCACATTCGGGTCATGAATCTCTCGCTCGGACGCCAGGTGTTCGAGAGCTATACGCTGGACCCCTTGTGCCAGGCCGTCGAGGCCGCCTGGAAATCGGGCATCGTTGTGGTGGCTGCAGCGGGCAACTACGGCCGGGACAACTCCATGGGCACGGACGGCTACGCGACCATCACTTCCCCCGGCAACGACCCTTACGTCATCACCGTGGGCGCCATGAAGACCGAAGGCAGCACGCTGCGATCCAATTCTCTGATCGCCAGCTACAGCTCAAAGGGACCCACGCTGCTGGACCACGTCGTCAAGCCGGACATTGTTGCGCCTGGGAATCGGGTTGTTTCCTTGCGTGCACCAGCGGTCTGGAACCCTGCTACTGGACAATATATCTATGAAGCCCTTCCCCCGGCGTATCCCCAGAATTTGGTCTTTTTCAGTTACTACCAACCGACTTTTAGCTCCTCCAACATATCCACCGCGAGTGACTATTATTTTCTGAGCGGAACCAGCATGGCCACGCCGGTGGTAAGCGGAGCGGCTGCGCTCTTGATACAGTCCCAGCCCAAGATTACGCCGGACCAGGTGAAGGCGCGGTTGATGAAGACCGCTTATAAAGCATTCCCCAGCACCAGCACTACAGTCGATCCCGTTACGGGTGTAACCTATGTCAGCGAGTACGATATTTTCACCGTCGGAGCCGGATTTCTGGACATTGGTGCAGCTCTCGCGAATTCTGACGTAGTTGCCGGCACTGCCCTTTCTCCCACCGCCGTGTATGACGCCACGCAAAATGCCGTCTATCTTGTGAACGCCGCTGGCTCCACTTGGGGCACCTCGGTTGTGTGGGGCAACTCGGTGGTCTGGGGCAATTCGGTGGTCTGGGGCAACTCGGTGGTCTGGGGCAACTCGGTGGTCTGGGGCAATTCCGTGGTCTGGGGTAACTCCGTGGTCTGGGGAAACAGCAACCAAGTGACTTCAGAAACCTCGAATGTAATTCTGGGCGAGGACTAGGGCGGGCCTACCCTAACCGTCCCATCTCTAACAATGCTGACTCCGTCAAGCTTTTTTTGAACACACTTCTTT
>QHYQ01000388.1 GCA_003224175.1 Acidobacteriota bacterium | reverse complement strand
GGCCGGGCTGGAGCGGCCATGGGGTTAGTGAATATGCTGGGAATTATTATGATCCTCGGCGGCGCTCCGCTTGTGGGGCACTTAGCGGATTTGTCTGGTACCTTCCGGACCAGCTTCGTTTTGCTCGGTGGCTTTTCGTTGTTCGTGTGTGCGGCCGTGCCTTTCATCGATAACGATGAGCCGATACTTTCAACGGCCTAACTCCCGGGGCGTGTACCTGGACAAGCCCAGGCCCCTCCCAAAGCCACCGCTCATAAGATTTTGTTAAGGTTCCCTTAAGGTTAGAAGTATAAGAGTCCAGCCCGTTTCCTTTCCTTCTCGAAAAATAGTCGGCCTGATCCGAAGTGTTTTTCTCTGAAGACGCCTGGGAAGAGGTGTCTTACGAACTTCTCGACTGTTCTTGGGGCCTTTGCTGCGTCGTTCGGAAACGCAGTTCTTTGCTGCGATCATTCCTCCTGAGACCATTTTTCTATATACCCGCGCTTACCCGTCCTCTTTTCCAGGTTTCTGGTTGCCGGATCTAAATATGGCGGAAATACGTAGATAGGACGAAACAGGAGGTGTGTTCATGAAAGGGAAACTAGGCCAACTCTTACTTTTCGGGAGTGTCCTGAGCCTGAGTCTGTCGCTATCGCTCCCGCTTCGAGCGCAGGTATCTGGCGCCATTGTCACGGGTGCTCTCACTGACGCGCAGGGAGGTGCCGTCGCCGCTGCAAAAGTCTCTGCCCGGAACGTCCAAACCAACGTCGTTACCGAAACCACCACCAATGTCGACGGCGCGTACAGCATTCTGAACCTGATCCCGTCGGATTACGAAGTTTCGGCATCGGCGTCAGGCTTCAGCACCTCGGTCGCGAAAGTGACCCTCACCGTGGGCGCCAAGCAAGAGATGAATTTTTCGTTGAGCGTCGGTCAGGTGACGCAGGAGGTTCAGGTAACGAGCGCAGTGCCGGTAGTGGAACTGACTAGTTCCACTCTTTCCGGAAACGTCGAGAGCACGGAAGTCCGAGAACTCCCCTTGAATGGCCGTGACTGGGGCTCTCTGGCCTCGCTGGAGCCGGGCGTCGCAAAGGTCCAGGCTCATCCTACCGGAACCCAAGCTTCTCGCGGTTTAGGCATACAAATGACCATCAACGGACAGCGGCCCACGCAAAATAGTTATCGGCTGGACGGGGCGCTCGTGAATGATTATTCCAATGCGGGCCCCGGGAGCGTACTCGGTCAGAACCTAGGCGTGGATGCCGTTCAAGAATTCTCCGTGCTAACGAGCAACTATTCCGCGGAGTACGGTTTCACTTCTGGCGGGGTAATCAACGCAGTCACGCGTTCGGGCACCAACACGTTCCACGGATCTGCCTTCGATTTTCTGCGCAATGAAAAATTTGACGCTGCCAATTACTTCAACAATGCTAATAGCCTCCCCAAACAGCGTTTGGAGCAAAACCAGTTCGGAGCGTCGGCAGGAGGACGCATTCTGAAGGACAAGGTCTTTCTCTTTGGGGACTACGAGGGCGTGCGACAGGCCAAGCGAACAGCCCTAACGCAGTTCACCATTTCCGACGCCGTTCGCGCCGGCAACGTCACGAACCTATCCACCGTAACTAACGGTTCCATCGGCGTTGTGAGTGCCGTCCCTATAGACCCGTATATCCAGAAGTACCTCGCTTTTTTTCCGAAGCCGACCGGCCCCGCCAATTGTACGAGCTGTAACGCGAACGTTGCGCCGTATGCTTGGAATCAAGTACAACACACAACAGAGAATTTCTTCACTGTCCGATCCGATCAGAGGCTTTCGGCCAAGGACAGCCTGTTTGAAACATTCGTGCGCGACCCCTCGAGGTATACCTTGCCGCAAGCGCTCAACCAGGTTTTCGTAGAGTTCTTCGCCTACCGGGAAGCCGCAGTGCTCGAAGAGACTCACGTGATCAGTTCGTCCATGGCCAATACGGTTCGGGTGGGCCTGGACAAGACCAACGGCAAGACGAATAACTACAATGACTTCGCCTCACAAGCGATAAACCCCCTGGCGGCGGACACCTCTCTCAACGAGATCCCGTCGCAGGGGACCGCTCATGGCCAACCCACCGTCAATCTGACGAGCACGAATATAACGACCCCTGTGCTGCTTTGGGGAGGAACGCACCAGGACCTGTACAACCAAATCTTGCAAGTCTATGACGATGCATTCGTCACGCGGGGCAACCACGGCCTGAAGTTCGGCTTTGAATTCCTGGGACAACAGAACGATACCATTGCCATCAACGGGATAAACGGCAGCGCCACCTTTACGGGCGGGTTGGCGACTACGATTGCAAATACGGACTGCGGGACGTCGGCGGGCGGCATTGATGCTTCTTGCGGGGCGCTGGTCAACTTTCTGACCAACCAGCCGCGCGTTGCGGTTACGCCTGCCGATCTGACCGCAAGCAATAAGCATTACGTGCGTGATAAGGTTTTCGGCGTATACGCGCAGGACGATTGGCGCCTCCGTCCTAATCTGACGCTCAACCTGGGGCTTCGTTACGAAATGCAGACCAACCCCACTGAGAAACACGGTGAAGTGGCATATTTAGCGGCTGCTAATGGTCCGTCCACGAATTTGAGAAAACCCTTTTACGCGCGCAACCCTACCCTCAAAAACTTCGAGCCCCGCATTGGTTTTGCTTGGGATCCATTCCATAACGGCAAGACCGCGGTCCGAGGCGGTATCGGAATGTTTGATCAGTTGCCGGGTGCGTACATCAACGCGCTGTACAATGCTACGACGGCTCCCTTCCTGGGTACCTACGGTACCGTTGGCCCCCCAGTCGGTAACTCCCCCCTCCCCGGTACATTCCCATATGGTATTCCGGCACAACTGCCCACGGTTTTGCCTACGCAGGTGGTATGGGCTTACACCGACGCAAATATTCGGCGGAATTACATAACGCAATGGAATTTCAGCGTTCAGCGGCAACTCGCCGCCAACACGACGATCACGGTCGCGTATGCAGGTTCCCACGGGGTGCACAATCCCTTTCTGACAGAAGGGGGCAATTCGGTTCAGCCAGTGAACGCCGGAAATCCGATCCCCGGCGTCGGCTACTATTGGCCGATTCCATGGTCCAATGTGAAGAACTGCGCGCCACCGCCCCCGTTTCCGCCGGTGGGGGACGGCGTGACCTGCCTCACAGCGGCCGAAAAACAGGCTCGGTTTTACAACCCGAACATCCAGACCTGCCGCTGCATCTTTTGGGAGGGCACTTCCTCTTACAACAGTCTTCAACTGAGGTTTGATCAAAGGCTGTTCCACGGCCTTCAAGTGCAAGGTTCGTTCACCTGGAGTAAGAGTATGGCATGGACAATCCGGATATGCTCGGCGAGATCATTCAGACTCTCAATCCGCCGAACGTTGTAGCCGGCTGCAAGATCGTTAACCCGGGGAATACAGCCCATTATTTGAATGCAGGATGTTTTTCAATGGTGCCTCAAACCGCAACGAATACTCCTTTTTGCGATACGGCTCGCGCAGCGAAGTTGGGCTCCCCGGGCTTCTGTCCAAACATTCGTGGCAACCTGGCACGGAATACAATCCTTGGGCCTGGCTTGGCTAACGTAGATTTTTCCATGGTTAAGAACAACCACATCCCGAGGGTCTCGGAGGCCTTCAATCTGCAATTCCGGGTGGAGCTCTTCAACGCCCTCAATCGCGCAAACTTTGCACAGCCCTCACTGAACCCAAACACGGGAGGTGGGCCGATGGAGGCAATCTTCGCATCGGGGCAGCCGAATACTCAGTTCGGACTCATCACCGCTACGCAAATTCCGAACCGTCAGATTCAGCTTGCGTTGAAGCTAATTTGGTAGGCAGCGGTTTGGCTGCAAACAAAATTTAGAATCGCAAGAATTTCATTTGAGGAGCCAGGAATGAAAAGGATAGCCATCGTCTTGAGTTTGTGCGCGATCTTCGCCTTGAGCGCGAGAGCGCAGCAACAGCCGAAGCCCTACGTCAATAAGCAGGCGCCTATGGAGCACTGGTTTGGCCTTCTAAGGCTTGTGGAGACGATCCCGATCCCGAAAGGGCGCCGCGCATAGGGATCCGGATAACGCGGCCTACGATTTCGTAAAGGGGTTGTATTATGTTGGCATCGTTACGGGGCAGGGAAATAAGGATGGCACGATAGAGATCGTGGACACGAAGGCCGCCAAGCTGGTGGGCAGCATAAAGATGGATGGCAACGATCCGGCGGGCATGATACTCGACCGTGCCGCAAACAGGCTGTATGTTGGCATGGGGGATGTTGTGAACGGCGAGAGTGTCGTCAAGGTGATCGACACCAACAAGCGGGCCGTTATTGCCGAGTGGCCGATCACGGGAGGCCCGCAGCCCCATACCGCAGGTCTGGATGCAGCTCACCATCGCCTGTTCATGGGCAGCCGGCTGGGAGGCGGACACGTGGTCGATCCGGGTAGGTTTGTGGTCATAAACACGGACACAGGGAAGGTGGCTCAAGCGCTGGACGCTGCGGGCGGGGCGGATGAAATCTTTTATAACGCCGCGAATTCGCGTGTCTACTTCTCCGGGAGCAGCGGAACACTGGTCGTTTTTCATGAGGACGATCCAGACCATTTCCGGCAACTCGGAAAAGTTCCGACGGGGGCGATTGCGAAATCGGGTATGTGGATTCCGGAACAGAAGCGATACTATTCAGCTGTCCCGAAGCACCTGGTCCAGCTGATGCCGACCACGCAGTATGGCGTAGGCGACTGGGTCACCGAAGAGTCCCATCTCATGGTCTTCGAAGAGGTGCCCTGAAGACTTCAGAAGCAGCCTTTGGCAAACAATGCGAGGGGGTCAAACCTGATGCAGCCGAGTGCAGTAGTAAAAGCACAAATTACACCCGCGGAACGCTTCCAGATGTACGTTGACGGGCAGTGGGTCAGCGCCGAAGGTGATAGGACTTTCGAAGTGCGCAACCCAGCGGACCGAACCGTGGCGGGAATCGTTCCGGATGGTGGGATTCCCGAGACGCGCCGCGCGATCGAGTCAGCCCATCGTGCGTTTCCGGCGTGGTCGCGCACGCCGGCCAAAGATCGCGGCGTCATTCTAAAGGGGATCATGGAGCTAATGGCCGAGCGACGCGACGAAATCGCCAAGTTGGTCGTGCTCGAAAACGGGAAGCCTTACGAGGAGGCCAAGGGCGAGGTCGGATTTTCAATGGGCTACTTCGGGTGGTTCGCCGAGGAGGCCCGCCGTATTTATGGCGACGTGGTCTCGTCGCCGTTCGCAAATAAACGGCTCTGGGTCCTGCGGCAGCCGTTGGGTGTGGTGGGAGCGATTACGCCGTGGAACTTCCCTGCCAACATGATCACAAGGAAGATTGCCCCAGCCATGGCCGCCGGCTGTACGGTGGTGCTGAAGCCAGCCTCAGCCACCCCGCTCACGGCACTGGCCATTGCCCGTTGCGGTCATGACGCAGGCCTGCCTGCTGGGGTGCTGAATATCGTCACCGCCGCCAAGTCCGGGGCCGTTGGCGACGAACTCCTCAGAAATCCGCACGTCAAAAAGATCGGCTTTACCGGCTCCACCCAGGTGGGTAAGGGCCTGATGAAGCAAGCGGCAGATCAAATCAAACGAATATCGTTTGAATTGGGAGGGAATGCGCCATTCATCGTTTTCGACGACGCTGATTTTGACAAGGCACTCGAAGGCGCGATAGCTATGAAGTTTTTGCGAGTCGGCGGTCAGTCCTGCATCTGCGCGAATCGGATTTTCGTCCAAGAGACCATTGCAGAGCGTTTTATCACGGCATTTGTGGAGCGGACTAAAGCCCTGAAGGTTGGGCCCGGTTTCGAAGCGGGAATGCAAGTGGGGCCTCTCATCAATGAAGAAGCATTGAGGAGCATGCAACACTTCGTGGAGGACGCTACCTCCCGCGGGGCCAGAGTCCTTACCGGTGGCAGACGCTATACGAGCCCGCCACTGGACAAAGGATTTTTCTTTGAGCCCACTGTGCTGGTCGACGTGAACGACAATATGCCCGTATGTGTGGAGGAGATATTCGGTCCAATTGCGCCAATCCTCATCTTCAAAACAGAGGAAGAGGTGCTGCGCCGCGCCAATGCGACGAGCTACGGTCTGGCAGCCTATTTCTACACCCGAGATTACGCCCGCATCGCGAGGGTGAGCGAGGGTTTAGAAGCCGGGCTGGTAGGAATCAACGACGCGCAGGGGTATACACACGAGATCCCCTTCGGCGGCTTCAAGGAGAGTGGGCTCGGCCGCGAAGGGGGGCGCGAAGGTATCGAGGAATATCTCGAGGTTAAATCACTGGTTGTCAATCTAGGGTGAGCAGCTCCGATAAACGTGCAATTATGCAGAAGCAGAGTCTCGAATCTTAAGGCTCTCCACCCGCCTCATCTCACCACTAGTTTCTGAGGCTCAGTGCTTACCTGCCTTCAGTAAAAGCCGTACCTCTGGGCGAACCATGCCTTCACTGGCTGTGGAAAAGCGCCTTCATCGGTTGTGATGGTTCGTTTGTTTCTCTCATTCCTTTCGGCACGCGATGCCGCGGGCAAGGAGGAAATATGTTTTTGCAAGAACTGACGGGCGCTACAATTCCGGCCAGAGCAGAAAAATGCGGGCTTCGACTCACATATCCTGCGAAGGAGCAAACGATGACACGCTTGGTAGCTCGGACGATTTTTCTGTTCACTTGCTTTGCCGCTTCGTTACCGATGCGAAGACTACGCCGGTGAAGAATCTCTTCGATTACATCCGCGACTGGACCAACAAGCGGTTCTAGAATTCCGGGGCGGGCGCCGAAAATTTGGGCGCAATTGGGGCGCAAAACCTCTCCTTTTTGCGCTTAAAAATGCAACTTATTGAGAAGGACAACAGAATCAACGGGACTCGACATTCACGTGCTACCGAGAGCTTGCAAGATTTGTCTTGACATCGGTTGTGCCAGAGTGTATCCGCTCGCACATATCCAGGTCAGTTGGCTTGCCTCGTAGCGTTAGGACCCGAAGCTGAAGGAGCCATGTCTCACTCTCTTTCGTGCTCCCAGTGCGCATTGAGTTGGAGGTGCGTCATATGAAGCTACATCCCCTAACCACCGATGGAACATCTGAAGGCAGTGTCGTTGTGCGTCTTTTGCCCTTGTGTTTTGCAGTCTTTATTTTCTATTGCGCTCCGCTATTTTCCCAGGGCAACCTCGGGCAAATTCTGGGAACCGTTACGGACCAGAGTGGTGGGGTGGTCACGGGTGCTACCGTCATCATTCTCGACACGCAAAGAGGTGTTTCCCGGACGTTGACGACAAACGAATCCGGGGAATATAACGCTCCCAACCTGATTCCGGGCACCTACACGGTGCGCGCCGCATTCAGAGGCTTCAAAACCGTGGAGCGCTCCGGCATTTTGATCGAGGTCGGCCAAGAAGCTCGCGTCGATCTTTCGCTGCAACCGGGCGAGCAAAGCGAGAAGGTAACTGTGACCGAGGTGCTCCCGCTTATTGAGACAACCAACGCAACCCTCGGTGGAACGCTTAGCAATGAGAGCGCACCGTGTAGGTGCCCGGAATCAGGTTGGGAGCGTTATATTCCCCGGATTCGTTTGTCGTCAACGTGGGGATCAAGTCCGGCACCAACAATTTCCATGGCTCGGCTTACGCCTTCGGGCGCGATACGGCACTGGACGCGCGTGATTTCTTTAATCCTGCCGCTCAACCAAAATCGCCCGTAGGTCTGGAACAATTCGGCGCCACGACAGGAGCACCCATCATTAAAGACAAGCTTTTCTTCTTCACTAGCTACGAAGGTTTGCGGTACAACGTCGGCGTCATCTATAACATTACGACGCCGGTTACATGCGCTGGCGGTTCAGCGGGATGCGGGTTAACGACAAACAATCCCGGAAGGAGTCTTATCGATGCCTGTAATAGTGTGCCCTCGGCGAGCCGCACCGCACTGAGCCTCAAGATAGCAGGTCTCAACCCGGACTGTTCTCCTTCCTCCAACTTCCCCAACCTTCTTCCCGTGAACAACGGAACCCTGAGTGCCACTGATCCGAGGTCGTTTGTCCCCGGCTTTACTAGCACCAGCGGAAGCGACAATGGGCTGGCTAAGATCGACTATCAGATCAGCGATCATCACTCGTTCAATGGGATGTATTTCATCGGGAACGGCGACGGCAACTGGAACGACACCGCTTCGCAGGTCCAACCCTTCTGGCTGTCGTATATTCATGCGCGCTCGCAAATCGGCTCGGGAAGCTGGACCTGGGCGCCCAATTCGACTTGGGTGAACGAAGTCCGGGGCGGCTACGCGCGCTACTATCAAACCTTCTTCAGCGTAGACCATAATGTTAATCCCACTACTTACGGGATCAATACGGGAGTGACCAATCCGCTCTACTTTGGCTTCCCGGTAGTCGTTTTGCAAGGCTTCTCCGCGCAACTCGGGGCGGGCTGGCCGAAAGTCGTAGGGCCCGATGGCGTGGGCCAGATCGTTGACCATGTCTCCTACCTCCGGGGTAAACACGCCTTCAAGTTCGGCGGCGAGGCAATGCTGAATCGCTTTAACGGGACGGTGACCGCGAATGCGAAGGGTAATATCCGATTCGGGCCAAGTGGCAGCGGAGCCAGCGCCAATACCACATTGCAGAACTATTTCCGTGGTATTCCCAACCGAGCACAGATTCTAGTAGGCAATGCCTTCCGTCAATTGAGCAATCAGGGATACGCCGCCTTCCTTCAAGATGATTGGCGGGTTACGCCGAAAGTCATCGTTAACCTGGGCTTGCGATACGAGCTCAATACGGTCTTCAAAGAAGACAACAACCTGATTGGCAGCTTCGATCCGGCGCGGGGGATCGTCCAGGTCGGCCAACAGATTTCGTCTCCGTTTCGGGGCGATCACAACAATTTCGCGCCGCGTTTAGGTATCGCGTGGGACGTCCAAGGCAATGGAAAGACCGTGGTGCGTGCCGGAGCGAGCATCATGTACGAGCAGCTCAGCTATGACGTGTTCATCGCACTCGGCAATTTGCTTGGATTGCGCACCGTACCTACCGGGGCGTCCATCTATGTGGGTGGAGTCCAGCAGCCCAGTCCCGGCAATATTGACCTGGCCTCGTTCTCCTTTTCCGGCGCGGCTCTCACGTCGGTCGGCACGGCTTGGCAGAATAATGCCTCATCGCCTCTTTTCAGCTCCGCCACTGCCAAAGCTACCTGCGGCGATGGTGTACCAGTGACGGGACTTTCGTTTACTCCCAGTCCGTGCACCACTGCCGGAGTGTCACCGAATCTGCGCTCACCGTATGTGGGTTCGTGGACACTGGACTTCCAGCGTGCCTTGACGAATAACATCTCCTTGGAGGTTGGGTACGTTGGCAATCATGGAGTGAAGCTTGTCCAGTACACGGATCTCAATCAGCCACCGATGGGTTCAGGTTGGACGGCAGCCGCCATTGCTACCTGCTTAAATCCGGCTGCGCTTTACAAGACTTGCAAACCTGACGCTGCGGCAGAACAGAAGGCGCGACCATACTACAGCAAATGGCCTTATCTGAATTACATCGACGTGCTGACCAACCTCGATTCCTCTAGCTACAACAGCTTGCAGACGGTCCTGACGGCCCGGAACTATCACGGCCTCTCTCTCACTGCCGGTTACACCTATGCGCATGCGATCGATATCGCCTCGGACAATTGGTCGAACGGCAGCGGCATTCCGCTCGATAGCACCCATCCGGGACTCTATCGGGGCAGTGGGGTGTTTGACCTGCGCCACAATCTCACTTTTTCGGTGACTTACAATCTGCCAGGGAAGAAGTCACCGGGACAAATGCTCGAAGGCTGGTCAGTTAACTCGATCGCGATGTTGCAGGGCGGAAAACCTTGGGATGCTCGAGATACCGGCAATGACTTCAGTGGAACCGCTGAAATTGGAAATGGTTCCACTCAAGGTGAACGTTGGGACTTCTTTGGAAATCCCAAAGACTTCCAAACTGTGCACGGCCTAACTGCCACCAACGGCATACCTTTTTTCGCGGGCGCTACTAACTCAGCCTGTGCCGCTCAAGCCGAGGCTCTTGATGGTGGCGCTCCAACCGGACTGGCACAGGCCGCCCTCGCCAATGCGGGCTGCTATGCGTTGCGTGGCTCGATTCTGACTCCACCACCCTATGGAACTTACGGAACGATGGGCCGCAACATTTTCCGCGATTCGGGTTTCCGCAACTGGGATTTCTCGGTGACCAAATTGTGGAGATTTACCGAACGGCTCAATGCGCAGTTCCGCGTCGAGTTCTTCAACATCCTTAATCATCCGGACTTTGCTAACCCAGGTCGTGGAGTTCCCGATGCCGATCCCTCAGGAGCGGCGTTTGGTTGCGGTTGCGCAACGCCCGACCAAGCGGGCCAGAACCCAGTGCTGGGCTCCGGAGGACCGCGCGCCACGCAACTAGGCCTAAAATTGATCTTCTAAGTGGGCAGCGGTTGGAAGTTCGGGATCGGGCTTCTGTGCTTTATCGGTTTTGAGGAGGGCAAAATTCCAAGGAGGGGCTGGTATGACGGCTCGTAGGTTCTTAAGCTGGACTTATATTGTTGCATCCGTGCTCGTGTTGTCTTCACCGGCGGCGTTCCGCGCAGCGCCTGCAGGCTCGGAATACCACGTGATCCGAAATATTCTCCTGGGTGGCGACGGCGGCTGGGATTACGTAACTGTGGACCCTGATGCGAAGCGCGTCTACGCCCCGCGCGGTACTCATATACAAGTGGTTGACGAGGTGAGTGGGAAGTTAGTCGCGGACATGTCCGACCTGAAAGGCCTGCATGGCGTTGCAGTAGCTCCCGAATTTAATCGCGGCTTCGTCACGGGCAATGATCCCGACCCCTTGATCTATCTTTTCGATCTGAAGTCCCTGAAAATCACCGGAAAGATTACCCCGCCTAGCGCAATGGACTCCGATTCACTGATGTACGATACGGTGAGCAAGCGCGCCTTCATCAACACCGCAGCAAGCAATAACGCCCAAGCCGTGGACGCGGCGAGCGGAAAACTCGTGGGCACTGTCATGCTGCCGGGCAGGCCCGAGGCAGCCGTACCCGACGGCAAAGGAAGCATGTTCGTCAATATAGTGGATAAGAGCCAAATGGTTGAATACGACACCAGGGCGCTCGTGATCAAGAACACCTGGTCGAGTGAGCCCTGCTTTCGAGGTGTGGGACTGTCGATGGATCGCGAGCACCGGAGACTATTTATCGGGTGTCAAGGCAGCGTTAGTCCTCAGAGAGACGATCCTTCAACCGTCAGCAAGAACCTGCTCGTGGTGATGAATGCTGATAACGGCAAAGTTGTCGCTTCGATGCCTATAGGAATTGGAACCGACGGGACAGCCTATGATCCGAGCACGGGCGATGTCTTCGTCACTTGCCGTGACAGTGGGGACGGTAAAAACGGTGTCACCAAGGTGTTTCACGAAGATTCGCCAGATAAATATAGTCTCGTGGCGGACGTTGAAACGATTTACGGCGCACGGACTATTGCCCTGGACCCTAAAACCCATCATGTCTTTTCGATAGGCACCGAGAAGAATGAACCGGTTCCAGCGACAGCCGATAACCCTTATCCACGACCGCGACCGGTGCCCAGCACGTTTACAGTTGTGGAGATCGGCAAATAGGCATTCGAGAACCTTTTCGAATTTTAACGCATTATCCGAGCGTTAAAGAGGATTACTTCACC
>QHYQ01000124.1 GCA_003224175.1 Acidobacteriota bacterium | reverse complement strand
GACGCAATCATAGATGGCGGCACTTGCATAGCGCGGATGTGCTGTCCATGCCTGACAAATGGGAGTATCCGTGGTTTGCGTCCTGGGACACAGCATTTCATTGCGTGGCGCTTGGCGTAATCGATCCGGATTTCGCCAAGGAACAGCTCATTCTTCTCTTACGCGAATGGTATATGCATCCCAACGGCCAGTTGCCAGCCTACGAATGGGCATTCGATGATGTTAACCCGCCGGTGCATGCCTGGGCAGCATGGCGCCTATATAAAATCGAAAAACGCGTCCGTGGCCGCGCTGATCGCGGCTTCCTGGAACGCGTTTTTCAAAAGCTCTTGATCAACTTCACCTGGTGGGTCAATCGCAAGGATCCTAACGATCTGAACGTATTTGAGGGCGGATTTTTGGGGCTGGATAACGTCGGGGTATTCGATCGTTCAGCGCCCCTGCCCGCGGGCGGTCATTTGGAACAAGCAGACGGTACCAGCTGGATGGGGATGTATTGCCTCAACATGCTGGCCATGGCGCTGGAGCTTTCGCGAGAGGACCGGGTTTACGGGAGTGTCGCCAGCAAATTTTTCGAACACTTCATCTATATAACCCAGGCCATGAATGACCTTGGCGGCGAAGGCATTGCGCTGTGGGATGAGGAGGATGGTTTCTATTACGACGCCTTATATCTGCCGGATGGCTCACACAGCTTCCTCAAGGTGCGTTCCATGGTCGGGCTGGCTCCGCTCTTTGCCGTGGAGACGCTAGAGCCCGAAATGCTGGTGAATCTGCCGCACTTTCGTGAGCGGGTGCAGTGGTTCTTAGAAAATGTTCCGGCTGCCACTCGTCACATTGACATGAGCCAGAGGTCTCCTAGTGGCCCCCGCCGATTGCTGTCTCTTGTGAACCGCGAACGCCTGCTGCGTGTCCTGCGCTACATGCTGGACGAGAAGGAGTTTCTCTCTCCGTATGGCATCCGCTCGCTTTCCCGCTTTCATCTGGATCATCCTTACACTCTGCGCATGATGGGAAGCGAATATCGTGTCGGCTACGAGCCCGCCGAGTCTCGCACCGGGACATTTGGCGGAAACTCAAATTGGAGAGGTCCGATATGGTTTCCGGTGAATTTTTTGATCATCGAGTCGTTGCAAAGATTTCATTACTATTTTGGCGATGAATTGCTGGTTGAGTTCCCGACCGGCTCGGGCCGCCAGCAGACGCTCTGGCAAATCGCGGCAGAGCTGTCGAGGTCGCTCAGCAGCATCTTTTTGCGTGACCAGAGCGGGCGCCGCCCCGTATCTGGCTCGACGGAGAGACTTCGGTGTGATCCTTTCTGGCGAGATCTTGTGTGCTTTTTCGAATATTTTCACGGCGAGACCGGCGCCGGGTTGGGCGCCGCGCACCAGACGGGATGGACCGCACTGGTGGCCAAACTGCTCGAACAGAGTGGGGCGCTCGCAAGCTAACAAAAAAATGCACGATCAGGTTTCTAAGTGAGCAATGATGCCGCAACTTCGCTTTCAGGATAAGGTCGCGCTGATCGCTGGCGGTACCGGCGCGTTGGGGCGTGCCGTCGCAGCAGCTTTCGCACGTGAGGGCGCTCGCGTAATTGTGACCTACAGGCGCCAGCCAGAATTCGACGCATTCGTTTCGCAACAGCAGGGCAGCGGACCGGGAGTGACAGGCGTAATGGTTGACGCGACCGATGCTGGCGGCGTCGCGCGGATGCTCGAGGGCATCCTGTCGAATGGAGGCATGCTCGACATTCTGGTGAACACTATCGGCGGCTACCACGGAGGTAAGCGAATCTGGGAAGAAGATTTATCAAGTTACGAGCAGATGATGTCACTCAATCTGAAAGCTGGATTTGTGCTGGCCCGCGCCGTGATTCCGGCGATGATCCGGCAGGGCCGCGGCTGGATCGTCAACGTGGCCTCACGGGCCGGCTATGGCCAGTCTCCCGGAGCGGCTCTCTATGCCGCATCAAAGGCTGGGGCACTGGCGCTTTTCGATTCGCTGGCCGCAGAAGTTAAATCGTTTCCGATCTGCGTCAATTCCGTTGTACCCAGCATTTTCGATACTCCCGCGAACCGACAGGCCATGCCTGCAGCAGATTACGCAAGCTGGCCCAAGCCGGAAGAGATTGCCGAGGTCATCCTTTTTCTATGCTCTCAGCAGGCTCGCATCATTCACGGCGCAGCCATTCTCGTCTATGGCAGGACGTGAGGTTTGAGCGCGCCGATCGTCGTCAAATTGGGCCCAGAAATTTGCGGCTCATTGGAAACAGGAACCGAACGTGAGTGGCTGGTGACAAATGGGCTGGGTGGGTTTGGATGCGGCACGGTCAGCGGGGTCCTAACACGGCGCTACCACGGCCTATTGATAGCCACCGTTCCTGAGCTAGGCCGAGTTCTCCTGGTTTCAAAAGCCGAGGAGGTCGTCGGCTATGCGGGCCGCGATTACGCCCTCGGCGCTAATCGTTGGTCGAGCGGCACCGTCCAGCCACAGGGATTTCAATTGATTGAACAATTTCATCTCGCCGGCTCGATACCTGTGTGGAGATTCGCCTGCGCTGACGCGATACTTGAAAAGCGCGTTTGGATGCAGGACGGCGCGAACACGACTTTTATTCGTTACGAACTTGTTTATGGCTCCGCGCCCGCCGGACTGGAGGTCAAGGTCCTGGTGAACTACCGCGATATCCACACGACGACGCAGGCACCTGATTGGAAGACGTCGGTCACATCGGCTCCCCGCGGTTTGTGCGTAGTCGCTCGTGAGGGAGCGATTCCCGTTTATTTGCTCAGTGATATCGCGCAGGCAGAGGCGCGTACCGAATGGTACCGAAACTACGATTTGGCGTCGGAACGCGAGCGCGGGCTGGACGATCGCGAGGACCACCTGCTCGCTGGAGTGTTCAGAGCGCAACTGTCGCCCGGGGGCTCGGTTACGTTTGCGTTCAGCACTGATCCAACGCCGCCGCTCAAGGATCGCTCGGCGCTCGCTGCGCGCGAGGGCCTGGACCAGATGCTGCTCGAATATTGGATCGCCGCACATCCGCGGGCCGCCCTGGAAGCTCCGCACTGGATTTGGCAACTGGTGCTGGCGGCCGCGCAATTTCCGGTGCGCGGCCGGGCTTCGGATGGGCGGGAAAGGTGGTCGATCGTGGCCGGTTATCCCTGGTTCGGCGAGTGGGGGCGCGATGCCATGATCGCGTTACCCGGCCTAACAATGGAGACGGGGCGGCCCGATTTGGCGCGATCCTTGCTGCACGAGTTTCTGCGGTTCGCTCAGCAGGGACTGCTGCCCAACACATTTTCGGAGAACGGTGAACCCGCGGCCTACAACAGCGTAGATTCGATGCTCTGGTACGTGCAAGCTTTGCAGCAGTACGTGGCGCAGACCTCGGATCTGAGCCTCGTTCGAGACGTTTTCGACGTGCTTGCGTCCGTGGTCGATTGGTACACGCGCGGAACGCGATATGGCATCCACATGGACTGTGCCGATGGCTTGCTCCAAGCGGGGGAATTCGGAACGCAGGTCACTTGGATGGATGCAAAGGTTGATGATCGCCCGGTTACGCCGCGGATGGGCAAGCCTGTGGAAGTGAATGCGCTGTGGTTCAACGCCCTGCAGGCGATGGCTCGATTCGCCGCAGAGGTCGGGAGGCCGGCAGACGAGTACACGCGGCTTGCCGAGCGCGTGAAGAACGCCTTCGGGCGCTACTGGAATCAGGAGCGCCAATGCTGTTTTGACGTAATCGACGGCCCGAATGGCAACGATGGCTCGCTCCGGCCAAACCAGATTTTTGCTGTGTCGCTCCCCGAGAGTCCACTGAGCGCCGAACAGAGAAAACACGTGGTAGATATCTGCGCCGTACATCTGCTGACGCCGCATGGATTGCGAAGTCTGGATGCTGCCGACGCAAACTACTGCCGTCATTACGAAGGCCCACAGCCGAAGCGTGACGCCGCTTACCACCAGGGAACAGTATGGGCCTGGCTGCTCGGCCCTTTTGTCCTGGCCCACCTGCGCGTTTACCAAGACCCCCGGCGTGCCTTTGCGTTCCTCGAACCAATGGCCCACCATCTTTCGGCAGCTGGGCTGGGCAGCATTAGCGAGATTTTCGACGGCGAAGCACCGTTTATTGCGCGCGGGGCATTTGCGCAGGCCTGGAGTGTGGCAGAGATCGTGCGTGCTTGGCGGGCTTGTTACGACGCCGGCTTGAGGGTAAGGAACGAGGCAAAGAACTGAAGCTTGCGCTCAGCGCTTCTTCGGCTTCTTCGGCGATTCCACGAGCTCGATCAGAAGCTTCCGATTCTCCGCCACGTGCGCCAGAAAGAAGTTTACGCGCGTTTGGTTGGCGCCCGGGCGAGTCTGCGGATAAACAGGCTCGATTTGAAAGCGCTGCTGAAGAATTTCCGTGGCACGCGAGACTTCGCGTACATCGCACTCGACCTGCTGGATGCCTTCACCAAAGCGCGCGAGAAATTTTGCGATGGGCCCCTCTGCCGCCGGCGTGCGTGGCGTCATCACATCCAAGCGGACGCCATGAGCAAAATCCAATTCAAATTCGAGTACGTCCTGATCAGGCGGAACTTGCGCTAGTTTTGGCTGCCCGAAACGCGCCCGAATGATCTCAAAGATCGCCGGCTGAACAGCCAATCCCACTGTGAGCAACGCGCCTCCAGCGGGAGCCAGCGCGCGAAACTCCGGATCAGCGAACCACTCCTTTAGTACTGGTTCAGCACTGGCGCAGCCCAGCCGAAAGAGCGCGTAGGCGGCCGCTTCTCGTTCCTTCGCATCGGCGCCAGCCAGTTTCGAAATGTAGGCAGCGGCGCTCTCAGGAGATGGAGACATGGGTCTCGTGCTGAACAGACTTCAGTGTACCGCCGATGTTCACAAGGATGCCGCGAGGACAGATCGAAGGAGGTTTGAGGTCAGCGCGTGTTTTGCTCAGAAGTCTCGAGTGCGTTCAAATTGGACAACTCAATACGTCCGGCTTTTGCCGGCGCAACCGCTATACCAACATCCCAGTGCAGCCGAAGGTCGCCGGCAAGTGCCGGAGCGTCGAGATTGGAAATCCAGTACTGTCCCGGAGCAAGGTCTTCAAAAGCAGCGTGACCGCTGAGATTAGTCACCGCCGTGGCCACCAAATAGCGCGTTTGCGCGAGTTGCATGACCCGCTGTTCGACGTGGCGCTGCTGTTCACTTTGTAAGCGGGTCCAATGCAGATTCGGATTTATTTCTCTAAGTTCGGCGTCGAGCCCCTGAAGGGAATCAAGGTTGGCCTGAATGTAGCGGCGAAGCGCCTGGCGGTATTGCTCCCGGCGGAGCTTATATTTTTCCGGGTTCTTCTGTTCGTCCCCGTTCTTGTATTTGGGCTCCGGAATGACAGCGTGCAGAGCCGCCCCATTTTGTTCCTTGTAAGCACTCAGAAATTCCGGCACGTCGATAATGTCGTCTGCCGTAAGTTCCTTGATGAAATCGTTTCCGGCCAGATCGACGCGGCGATGCTTCTTCATCCACTCCTTCAGCTCTGCGGAAAGGTCAAGTTGGGCTATGAAACGATCGAGGTCCACCGGGCCATCGGTATTTGCGACTTCTTTGCGTATATCGGAAAGGCTTCTCGATAACAGATAGAACGTCATTCCGCGCACCGGTTCCGCTTGGCCTTGCGATGGCCGCACATACGCGGTGAACTCGATACTGGTAGCCGCACCGGCTTGTGCGGCGGAGCATCGGGCACCGAGAACCAACGAGGCGCTAAGCACGTATCCCACAGCGAGCACGCGGAGAATTCGCACGCCGCCATGCTAACAGATCAATGGAGACGCAAACGAGCTTAGAAGATCAGCAGTGCGCGTAAGGGTACTGCCTTCTTTTGCGAGAACTGCACTAAGGGTTAGAGGAGGCGGAAATTGACTTCGATCGGCGTAATGGTCGCTACGGGCGTGCCATTAGGCCCGATGGCGGGCTTGAAGCGCCAGGTACGCACGGCTTCGATTGCTTTCTCATCCAGTCCGAGACCGGCGCCCTTCACGACCTGAATGTTAGTTGCATGGCCGTCGGGCTGAATGATCACTTGCAGGACCACAATTCCCTGAAACTTAGCTTTGCGGGCATCTTCTGAGTATTGCGGTTCAGGGCAATATAAGCAGCTTGGGTAACCCACTCCACCCGTTCCCGGACGGAAAGCGCCGCCGCCCGTACCACCGCCATAACCTGGGCCTAAACCGCCGCCATTGCCGCTGCCGATTCCGCCGCCTTCACCCGTGCCCATTCCTCCCTGTGCGCCGGCACCGGCAGACGCGCTCATCATGGCGGCCAGCGGATCGCCGAAATTCGGATCGTTCGGACTTGGGATCTTCAGCTCCGGCGGACCCAACAGAGTAGGTTCGGAAGCCAGCTTGGGGTTTGGATGAGGCGTCACAAGGGGCGGAGTAATGCGCGTCATACTCCACTTTGGAACCTTGCCCTGCGTCTCGGGCTGTGGCTTGTGTTCGCCACCTCCGCCTCCGCCGCCCGCCCGTTCTTTTGCGGGAGGCAACTTGGAGAGGTAGGGAGAAATATCGATCACCTGCATGGCTTGCACCGTGGGCTGTACGATCTTGCGCGCGAAGGGCGCAATGATCAACACGGCGATGAGCACGTGCACGCCGGCAGAAATCAACTGCGCCGTGCTGTATTCGCGTCGCTTAGCCCAAAGCGGGCGCACCGGCACAGGCTTGCTGGTAAGCTTAAGTGGAGGCAGCTTGGGTGGCGCGATCAGATCGCGCAAGTTACGCCAGAAGACGCGATACATAGGCTCCAAATCCACGACCATACCCGACATGGCAGGGCCTTTAATCTGCGGAGCGCGACGGAAAAACGCCTTCAGGCTCTCGGAAAAGCTGCTATCCACACCTTCAGTATAAAAAACTTCCTGCCGCGCATTGCGGGGCACGCGGACCGAGCGTTCCGTCAAAAAGTCTTTCAGATTCGTCCAGAAGCTGGTTGACTGCAGCCCCCGGCCGGGCGCAAAAGAAGGTGTAGACGATCCGGGAGGAAGATTAGAATGCGCCGTCGCAGGAGTGCGCTTCGTCGGGTTCAGATTAAGTCGTTCCATACATGACTCTACCTAGGCAGTCGAACTCCTCTGGCTCCACCATGGAGTTAGATTCATCCGCAGCCAAAAAGATGCCCTGGTCACGAGGCTGACTTGCTCAAAAATAAATTGTACCATAGGGCTTTTCACTTGCGCGCGCTGTTCCATGTGATGGTTATCTAGAAATACCCGACCCTAAAAAGAGCTAACCGCTCGGGCCGCAATGCCCCGAACCGCCGCCAAAGGACGGAGTTTTGAAACAGATGTCTAAGCCTCTGAAAGCAACTTTGAACCTGCCGCGGACGGATTTCCCCATGAGAGCCAACCTTCCGCAAAACGAACCGCGCATTCTCGCCCAATGGGAGGACGGTAAGCTTTACGAGCGGATTCAAGAGGCCCGCAAACGGAACCCCGCATACGTGCTGCACGATGGTCCGCCGTATCCGACGGGCACAATCCATCTGGGCACCGCGCTCAACAAGATTCTGAAGGATATGGTCGTGAAGTCGAAGACCATGGCTGGTTTTCGAGCGCCTTACGTTCCCGGCTGGGATTGCCACGGTTTGCCTATCGAGACGCAAGTGGAAAAGGAGCTCGGAGGCAAAAAGGGCCGCGTCACTCCAGTGGAGTTTCGGCGTATCTGCCGGGAATTCGCTCTGCGCTACGTCGATCAACATCGCCGCGATTTCAAACGTTTGGGTGTCTTGGGTCGCTGGGGAGATCCATATCTTACGATGAGTAAAAGCTACGAAGCGTGCATCGCGGACGCATTTTTGACGTTTTTGGAGAAAGGCTATGTCTTTCGGGGGTTGAAACCGGTCTATTGGTGTATCCACGATCGTACCGCTCTGGCCGAAGCCGAGGTGGAGTACGAAAATCACACCAGCCCCTCGATTTGGGTGCGCTACCGACTGCTGGAATCAGCATATCGCCCGCCGGATCAGAAAGATAAGGATAGAGTTTATGCCCTGGTGTGGACGACGACGCCATGGACCTTGCCGGCTAGCATGGCCCTGGCGTTTCACCCTCAACACAAATACGTGTTCGCGGCGGATGAGCGCGGAGATACCTATCTTCTGGCTCAGGAACTCCTGGACAGCGTCGCAAGGGAAACGGGTCTGCATTTCGATTCGACCTCTCCAGCATTTCAGGGCGATAGCTTTGCCGGCGCCAAGTTCCAGCACCCTTTCCTCGATCGGGTCGTCCCCGGAGTACTCGGCGAGCATGTGACGCTCGAGCAAGGCAGCGGGATCGTGCATACGGCTCCGGGGCATGGCGCGGAAGACTTCGTGGTGGGTCAGGAATATGGCCTGCAAACGTACGCGCCATTGGACGATGACGGCCGCTTCACGGAAGGGTTGCCGGATTACAAGGGCAAAACCGTATTCGATGCCAATCCCGCCATTATTGAGTTGCTGAAGTCGCGCGGAGCGCTCGTAGCCGAGAGCAAACTTCAGCACAGTTATCCGCACTGTTGGCGCTGTCACAATCCGGTGATCTTCAGGGCCACCGAGCAGTGGTTCATTCAGCTCGATAGCGGAAGCGCTTCGGTTCCTGCTCCCAAAGCCAAGGCACTGCGGCGGCTTGCCCTGGAAGAAATTCCTAAGGTGAAATGGACGCCGGAATGGGGCCGGGAACGCATTCACGAAATGATTGCACATCGCCCCGACTGGTGTATTTCGCGACAGCGCGTATGGGGCGTGCCGTTGGTGATCTTCTATTGTAAAAAATGCGGCAAGAGGCTGGAGGATTTCGCGGCGCTCCGCCAGGTTATTCGTTGGTTCGAAAAGGAAGGCGCGGACGCCTGGTACACGCGTTCAGCGGAAGAACTGCTTCCGAAAGGAACGGCTTGCAGTTGCGGAGGCACAAAATGGCGCAAGGAAACCGATATTCTCGATGTTTGGTTCGATTCGGGATCCTCACATCTCGCCGTGCTCGACCCTCCGGGGAAACCGAATGCGGAATTGCCCTGGCCCGCGGACATGTATCTGGAAGGGCCGGATCAATACCGCGGCTGGTTGCACAGCTCCCTGCTGATCAGCGTGGGGACTCGAGAGCGGGCACCTTATCGCCACGTCCTGACGCATGGCTGGACGCTAGATGAGCAAGGCCGGCCGATGTCGAAATCGTTAGGCAATGCGATATTACCGACGGAAATCTGCGAAAAATGGGGAGCTGATCTGCTGAGGCTGTGGGTCGCTTCGCAGGATTATCACAGCGACGTTCGCATGTCCACGAACGTGATGACACAGCTATCCGAGGCTTACTTCAAGATCCGTAACACCTTCCGATTCGCGCTCGGCAATCTCTTTGATTTTGATCCCTCGCGCGATGCAGTAGCGGAAGATTCACTCGAGGAACTGGACCGCTGGATGCTAGGACGGACGAGTCAGCTGGTAACCAAGTGCTCGGAATTCTATGAAAGCTTCGACTTTCATCGAGTGTATCACGCAGTCTATAACTTCTGCGTCGTAGACCTGAGCGCCTTTTATTTCGATATTCTGAAGGACCGGCTTTACACGTTTGCGCCCAAGGGCTGTGAGCGGCGTTCCGCTCAAACTGCTATCTATCGCATTGCCAGCGCGCTGGCGCGGCTGCTGGCTCCGATTCTGGTGTTCACTACGGATGAGGTCTGGAAACATTTGCCGCGGGAGGCGACCGCGCCTGGGGAAGTTCATTTGACGCTGTTCCCGCGCCCGGGTGAATGCTGCAGTTTTCCCGACGAAGCGCTGGAAAGGCGCTGGGCGCATTTGCTCAAGGTGCGTGACGTGGTGCTGAAATCTTTGGAACAGGCGCGCAATGCCAAGCAAATTAATAGCGGGCTCGAGGCTCGCGTCGAGCTTGCCGCCAATAGGGAGCTGACGCCGCTGCTTCGGGACTATGCAGCCTGGTTGCCCACCCTGTTCATTGTTTCGCAGGTCGACCTGGTGGATGGAAGGCCTCCGGCCACCGCTCATTCACAAGCGCTGCCGGGTCTTGACGTGACCGTCCATCGCGCGCGCGGCAAGAAATGTGAGCGCTGCTGGAATTACTCGCTCCGGGTCGGTGAGAGCGCAGATTACCCAACCGTCTGCGAGCGCTGCCTTCCAGTCCTGCGCGAAATCGAAGGCGCCTCGGGAACCGCGGGCGCGAATTCCTGATGGCGGCTCCCAGCGTACGTTGGATCTGGCTTGCGCTGGCGGTACTGGCAGCCGATCGCGTGAGTAAATTTGCCATCGAGCGGCTCACGGCGGAGGGCTTTCGGCGGCCGCTGGTGCCTAATTTCGCGGACCTTGTCCACAACGTAAATGCGGGAATCGCTTTCGGTCTGTTTTCAGAAAGTGCTTCCAAATGGATTTCTTTCCTGTTGGTCTTGAGCTCTGCGGCGGTGATCCTGCTGCTCGGTTGGCTGCTGTTTGCGGGGCACGCGGGCCGCGTCGAAAGCCAAGCCGGCATCGCGCTGATTGCCGGCGGAGCGGCTGGAAATCTGCTGGACCGGCTGCTTCATGGCGGCGTCACGGATTTCCTGGAATTGCGGGCCGGCAATTTTCGCTGGCCGGCTTTCAATCTTGCGGATTCAGCGATTACGATCGGTGCGGCTCTGATTATTTTTGAGCTTTTGAGTGGCGAGAGCCATGCACGCAGAGCCCGGTCCTAGGCCCGGCGAAACCTTGCCAGAATCGCACCTGGTCGTGCGCCGATTCACGGCATCCGCAGAAGATGCGGGCCGCCGCCTCGACCTCTACCTCGCTTCGCGCCTTCCCGATCTCAGCCGCACTCGCATTCAAGAGTTGATCGAGCAAGGGCACGTTCGCATTAGCGAACGGCTGGCACGAAGCGCGCAGCGCGTCGCGCCTGGCGATGTCATCGACATCGAAATCCTTCCGCGTCCTCCGCTGCGAGCGGCTCCAGAAGAGATCTCACTCGACGTGCTCTACGAAGACGAAGACGTGATCGTGGTGAATAAGCCGGCGGGAATGGTTGTGCACGCAGGGGCCGGCGCCACTGGAGGCACCCTGGTGAACGCGTTGCTCCATCATTTCGGCACACTTTCAAGTCTGGGAGGAAACCTCCGTCCGGGAATTGTGCACCGTCTTGACCGGGGCACTTCCGGAGCCATGGTGGTTGCGCGCACAGACGCTGCCCATAGGGCCCTTGCGGAGCAGTTTCGGTCGCGCGTTGTCAGCAAGACGTATGTCGCTTTGCTTCACGGCCGGATGGCTCGCGATAGCGGGACGATCGAGCGGCCGATCACACGCGATCCGCAACGCCGAACGCGCATGACCGCGCGACTCGAGCATGGCCGCGCCGCTCAGACCGACTGGCGCGTCTTGCTGCGTCTGCGAAATTTCACGCTGGTCGAAGCGGAACCGCGTACGGGGCGCACGCACCAGATTCGTGCGCATTTTGCCGCTGCGGGGCATCCGCTGGTGGGCGACACACTGTACGGCGCACCGCGTCAGGTTCAGGGCGGCGAAATTTCTCTCAAGCCACCGGGACGCGTGTTTCTGCATGCGGCTCGCTTGAGTTTCGCGCATCCGCGCACAGGCGCAGCCATCGAAGTCCGAGCGCCGCTCGACGCCGGATTGCGCGAATATCTGAACGAAGTGGCCCGAGTTTCCGATGTTGAACCACGAAGGGTTGACTCCGCTTTGTCCCGGTACCTATAATTTCACCAATGCGTGTTCGCATTACCTTCGCAATTTTGGCTGCAGCGATGGCGTATTGTGTAAACCTGCACGCCCAGCAGCCGCAGCAGCCGCCTCCACCTCCGGCTCCACCTCCGGCTCCGGCTCCGGCCGAACCTCCCTTCACCTCGGGGCAGTCCATTCGCCAAAACGTAAACCTGGTGGATGTTTTGTTTACCGTCCTCAACCGGCAGAACAGGATTGTGGCGGATCTGAACCGCGACAATTTTCGGGTTTTCGATGATGACGCGCCGCAAGAAATACGTTTCTTCAACCGGCAGACGGACATGCCTTTGCGGGTAGGCTTCTTGCTCGATACTTCCAACAGCATCCGCGACCGGCTTCACTTTGAGCAGCAGGCAGCTATCGACTTTCTCTACAACGTGATCCGGCGTGATAAGGATCAAGCATTCCTCATGACCGTGGACGATGAGCCGGAAATGGTTCAGGGATTTACGGGTGACCTCGACACCCTGCGCGAGATCATCCTGAAGCAGCGCGCCGGAGGCGGGACAGCGCTTTATGATGCGATCTATCAGGCTTGCCAACAACTGCTCAAGCTTCCCCCTTCTGTCGGCAATCCCGACAGGGATCTGCGCCCCGTGCTGGTCGTCATCAGCGATGGCGACGATAACTTGAGCCGCCACTCACGCGGGGAGGCGCTGGATATCGCGCAGCGGGCCGGCATCGTTATTTACACCATTAGCACGAGCACTAACTGGATCGTTACCGACCAGGAGGCTGCGCGCGGCGATCTTTCCAACCGGAAATATATGAAGGATGAAGGGGACAAGGTTCTGCAGCAGTTTTCCGATGAAAGCGGCGGCCGCGCCTTCTTCCCGTACCACGTCGACGATCTGGCTCAGTCATTTGCCTCTATCGGAGATGAACTGCGCAGCCAGTATTCGCTCGCTTACGTGCCAATCCGGCCGGGTGACGGCAAGTTCCACAGGATCCGCATTGAGGTGAACACGAAAGGTCTTCAGGTGCGCGCGCGCAAGGGTTACTACGCTATCCCTGCCGAAGGGGCGCCATCCTCTGCTTCGGCCCGCTGAATCAAGGCTTAATTTTTCGAGGCATAGTAGCCACGGCGGGTGAGGACGTCCAGATCTTTGCGCATCGTATCTACCTTGATCTTGCGGTAGCCTCCATCCCGCGCGGTGTTGCTCGAATAGTAGCCGAGGGTGTACTGGCTGCGCAGTTCTTCGCTGATCTGGTCGAAAGCTTCCTCTAACTTCTTCTCATTCCGGACGACGATCGTGCGGCCGCCGGTTTCGTCCGTCAGTTTCCTGGCGACACTCTCATTGCCGCCGCCGAAGTGAGGATCGGCGATGAGCAGGATGTGCACCACTGTATCGGTGCGCTGTGCGGCTTCGATGGCGTCTTGAATCTTCAGGGTACTTCCTTCGTCCTGGGCGTCGGTGAGGATTACCAGGGCCTTGCGGCCGGCTTCTTCCGAGAGTCTGTCGTGACAGGCGGCGTAGACGGCGTCGTAAAAGACGGTTCCGGGAATCTGCTGGGCAAGAGGCCCCTGCGCGCTGGGCGCATTGATACGCGCGCGATTAATGGCGCGATCCAGCCTGCTTTGATCGTCGGTAAGATCGGCCAGCAGGTCTGAATCAGTGTCAAAGCTGACCACCATGGCGAGATCGCCCTTGCGCAGCACGCGGGAGAGGAAGCGCACGGCGGCTTCCTGTTCGGCGCCGAGAGTGTTCGTTTCGCTGCCGCTGGTGTCAATCAAAAGGCCGAGAGTGATCGGCAGGGCCGATTCACGGGAAAAAAAGGAGATCTTCTGCTCGGCGCCATCTTCGGTGATTTTGAAATCGTTCTGCTCCAGGTGGGAAATGATCTGCTTAGTTTTCTTGTCGCGCACCGTAGCGAAAAGATTGACGAGATTGACCTGCACGCGAATGCCCTGCTGCGAGCCTTCCGAATTCTGCCTTCCCCGGAGGGAGGACCCGGAGAAGAGCAGCAGAACAGCCAGTGCTCCGGCGAAGAGTTTGAGGCTGAGACGTTCCGACCTCATCGTATAATCTCCATTGGATTTGATGTTGCCCTTACGATGCTCCATGGCCCCATGAAGGATGCGCGCCAGATTTCGTCCTCGCTTCGAAGACCGAGATCACTTTGGAATTGTCGGTCCGTGGGTCTTCCGCGTCAACCGGCTGTTTGGGCCTTGCTCCTCGCGCTCGCCGTATTCCCTACAAAAGCCGCGCAAACTAGCCCTGCAGCGACGCCGCAACAGCCTCAGGGACAAGAACCGTCTGACCCGCGCGCCAAGATTCGCTCCACCGTTGAACTAGTGGTCGTGCCGGTGACGGTGAAAGACTCAAAGGGCAATCTTGTCGACGATCTCCGCAAAGATGAGTTCCGCATTTTCGAAGACGGTGTCGAACAACAGCTCTCACTGTTTTCGGCCGACGCCTTCCCGCTTTCCGCCGTGGTCCTGCTGGATGACGACCTAAAACCTAAGGCCGCCGGGCAGTTGCAGAAGAGCCTTCTCGCCATCGCCGGCGCCTTCAGCGAATCCGACGAAGTAGCGCTGGCCAGGTTTGCTTCGTTCTTCACGCCCAACACCTATAACTACGATCAGACATTGGCGCTGCTGCTCTCCTCCGATGTATCCGTCTATGCCATCGGCACCGATGCTGCACTGTTGCGCCGCGGCGCCAGTTCCCTTTCCCGTTACGCGCGCGCGACCGGGGGCGACATCCACTTCGTCAATAACGCGCCGGCCCTTTCGCGTGCTTACGCTCAAGTGGCCGAAGAGGCCCGTCACCAATATACGCTCGCCTATGTGCCCGCAGGCACCGATCGCACCCAAAATTATCACTCCATCGAAGTGCGCGTGCGGCGGCCCGGGCTCGAGGTGTTTTCACGCGACGGCTACTACCTCGTTCGACTTCCCTGAGGTTTGCGCCACACGCAGAAGTTTCGCTTGACATCAAAAGCTGCGGACCGTATAGAAAGAATTGCGGCGCGTTCTCGCGTGAAAAATTTCCGCGAAACGCGCAGATCCCGGAGGGGAGAAGCCTCTCAACGAGAGGCAATGCGCGGCAAGGCGGAAGAGATGGCCCGAACGAGTCAACTTTCTCTTCCTGTCACTTCGAGGCGGGACGCGACGGGGCGTCCCGCTTTTTTCTCTTCCCTGAGTCCGTGCCTCTAATTGGGTTTGCGGGATGAGCGGACTGCTCCTCGCGCCGCATCCTCGCCGGTCTCGCTTTGCACGGTCCGGGATTCGTGGGCAGGACACACACAGCGAAATTCACAATGCTTGCAGAGGAAGCCGGGGCGCGCGGGAAAC
Source organism: Acidobacteriota bacterium (assembly GCA_003224175.1). Classification (GTDB taxonomy): domain Bacteria; phylum Acidobacteriota; class Terriglobia; order Acidiferrales; family UBA7541; genus Palsa-189. The sequence continues at coordinate 12,985 of QHYQ01000124.1, read as the reverse complement.
TCGCGCGCGCGAATATCGGCAGCCACTTCCTGGATCGTGCCGCGCAATTCTTGCAACTGCTTTTCCTCGCGTGAAGCAGAGACGCACTGGTTGTTTTGCAGGTTGTAATAGATCAGCCGGACCGGCGTAACATCGAGCACCTCACGAGCCGCCAGGGCATAAATGCTCAATTGCAGGTCTTTTTGGGCGTGCGTCTCTGACTTCGGCTTCCCCGTTTTGTAATCGATAATTTCCACTTCTCCGGGAGCGACGCGGTTGATCTGGTCCATCCGCCCGATCAACTCCACGCCGCTGTCGCATTCGATCGCGAAGCGCTTTTCCTGCGCAATGACGTGGGCCGGCGCGGCGACGTTGCTGGCATAAAACGCCTGCAATTGCTCGATGCCGTCGCTCAGGTAAAGCTCCTCCTGGTGGCGATCTTCGAAACCGGCCGAAGTCCACTCACGCCGGAAGGCCGTCACCACTTCCTCGAAGCTGAGCCGCAGTCCCTTGCGCAAGGCGGCGATAAACTGGCGGATCGTTGTGTGCATCACGTTGCCGAAAGTAGTTGCTGCACTGGGACCACTCCTTATGCCCCAGACGTGGCTGAACAGGTATTTCTGCGGGCACTTCTGGTAGGTCTCGATCGCTGAGGCGCTCGACTGCAGGGGTTCGAAAGCGGGCGGGCGGTATCGCTCGGCCCAAGTGGCGATACGCGAATAAATCCGCGCGCGATTGTGAACTTCGGGGAAGAGCGGCTGTTCGACAGCCGCCGGGAGGGCTCGTGCCTGCAGCGATAGTAAAACAGGCGCAGCTTGTTCCACATTGTGCTTCGCAACGTGAGGAGCGCTCAGAATATCCTCAAGGAAAATGGAGGGCCGGGAGTGCTTATTTACGACCGTGGTCAGCGTGAGCCGCTCGCGCGCTCGGGTGATCGCCACGTAGAATAAGCGCCGCTCCTCCTGAATATGGAAATCGCCGCGGGGCAATTCTTCTTTCATGAGCGCTTCGGGAAATTCGAGCACGGCGGCCCTCGGCGCCATCGGAAATCCCCGCTGCGTCAGCCGCAACACAAACACATGTTCGAATTCCAGCCCCTTCGCTGCGTGCACCGTCATCAGTTGAACAGCATCGGCGGATTCCTGTTCCAGATTGATTTGCCCTCCGGCCTGCGCGAAGTAATCCAGATATTCAACGAACTCGGGCAGTTGGGACGTTTCGCTCTTGGATTGCCACTCGCGAATAAATTGCGCGAGCCGCCGGAGGTAGGGTTGGTCAGCAGACCGAATACTGAGTGTGAGCTCGAGCCATTTTGCCAGCGCCTCAAACAGGTCGGCTGCGTTCAGAGTGGCACTTCGTGCACGCAGTTCGGTCAAGCCGGCGATGAGATCGTTGGTGGCGGGCGAACGGCCGCTGAAAGGCAGTTCCGCTTGCGGCGATTGCAGCGCATCCCAGAGCGGACTCCTGGATTTGGCGGCGCGTTCGCAAAGCCGCACGAGGTCCGCGGGTTCAAGCCCCCATGCCGGGGTGGCCAGCACGCGCGCGCAGGCAATATTGTCCGCCGGCTTCACCATCAGGCGCAGATAGGCCAGCAGATCTCGTACCAGTGGGTGATTGAGAATTGAGAGATTGCGAATCACGAAGGGGATGCCGCGTTCTTCGAGCGCGCTAACCAATTCCGCGCGATGTCCATGAATGCGATAGAGAGCGGCAAACTTCCGCCAGTTCAGGCCTGCCGCGTGCAGGCGGTCGATTTCGGCGGCAATCCACCGCGCTTCATCCTGGGCGGATGCAAATTCCACGATGCGGACTTTTTCGCCCTCAGGTTTGTGCGGCAGCAGTTCCTTCTTGGGTACCAGAGGCGAGTGCTCGATGAAGGCGGCTACCTGGGCGGCAGTACGCAGGATGCGCGCCGTGGACCGGTAGTTATCGACGAGCGGCTGGATAAATCGCGAGGCCGCCGCAATATCGCCGCGCGGAACACGGGCGAAGCGCTCGAGGAAAATGGTGAAGCTCCCGAACGAGGCGCCGCGAAAGCGGTAGATCGCCTGCGCATTGTCGCCCACGGCGACGACATTGCGACGATCCGCCGCGAGGTGCCAGAGCAGTTCGATTTGGGCGATGTTGGTGTCCTGGAATTCGTCCACCAGGATGTAGTGATAACGCGCACGAAGCGCGGCGGCACAAATCGGATCGCTACGAAGCAAATGAACGGCGTCGAGCAGCTGCATGCCAAAGGTAAGCAGGTTCCGTTCCCGGAGCAGACGGTCGCTCGCTCGATAGGCTCGCGCGATCTCTCGCTGCTCGGCAATTCTCTCCTCGCGCACGCTGCGTTCGTCCTCGGCAGGACCGGGTTTCTCGCGCGCGTAGGCTTCGGCCAATGATTCGACATAGCGCTCGTAATCCTCCGGCGTAACCAATTCATCCTGGCAGCGCGAGAAAAATTTCACGAAGTCGCCAAGGAACTGACCTGGCTCCGCCAGCCGGCGATAGCGTTCCAGCACCAGAACCGCAAGATTGCGGCGCAAGAGAATCCAGTGATCGACGTCGTCGAGTGTTTGCAGCTTGGGATTGCGCTCGAGCAGCAGCGCGTTGCAGAAGGCGTGAAACGTTCCCACGACAACGCCGCGGCCGCGCTCGCCGGCTGCGCGAATCACGCGGTGCTTCATCTCGCCCGCGGCTCTGTCGGTGAAAGTAAGGGCGAGAATGGATTCGCCCGAAAGCTCAGGATTCGACTCCAGCAGATGCCGGATTCGCTCGGTGATGACGCGAGTTTTTCCGGTGCCGGCACCCGCAACCACCAGCAACGGCCCTTCACCATGACGCACGGCGGCTCGCTGTTGGGCGTTGAGTTCCTGGCCAGATCTGGCGGTCGGCGCTGTTAGTTCGAAAAGATTCGCCACGCCGTCATCCTAGCTGATTTATACGCAGCGCGCACGACTCCGCGGAGCCAAAATTGACCGCGTTGCGCACCGCGCTATACTGAACGCATTGGAACCAACCGAGCCGGTTGCAATAATCCGCGAGGAGCGCCGTCATGCAACAGCCTACCCTCCGCCAGCCTGTGATCTTGAGTGCCGTACGTACTGCTGTAGGTAGATTTCAGGGCGCGCTCTCGTCGTTTTCGGCCACGGAACTTGGCGCCCGGGTTCTTGCCGAAGTCACGCACCGCGCTGGAATTGAGCCGGACGCAGTAGACGAAGTCATCATGGGTAACGTCGTGCAGGCTGGACTGGGCCAGAATCCGGCACGCCAAGCGGCACTGCGTGGAGGAATGCATCCGCGCGTGGCCGCCATGACCATCAACAAAGTCTGTGGCTCGGGGCTCAAGGCGGTGGCGCTGGCTGCACAGAGCGTGATGCTTGGCGAAAGCGACGTCATCGTCGCCGGCGGAATGGAATCAATGTCCAATTGCCCTTACTTGCTGCCGGGAGCACGCACTGGCTATCGCATTGGCGATGGCAAAATCGTTGATTCCATGATTCACGATGGACTCTGGGATGTTTACGAAGATTTCCACATGGGCATGACCGCGGAGTTGGTTGCCGAGAAATACAAAATTTCGCGCGAAGAGCAGGATAGATTTGCTCTCCAAAGCCACCAGCGAGCCGTGCAGGCGATGAATTCCTGCTTTGTCGAATCTCAAATCCTGCCCATCGACGTGCCGCAGAAGAAGGGTGAGCCGATCGTGCTGAGACGCGATGAATCGCCGCGCCCCGACGCCTCGCTCGAGGCGCTCGCCAAATTGCGGCCCGCGTTCAAAAAAGACGGCACTGTCACTGCCGGCAACGCTCCCGGAACCAATGACGGCGCGGCCGCCGTGGTCGTCACCAGCGAAGACACTGCTGCGCGGCTCGGAAAGACGCCCCTGGCGAGCGTCGTGGCCCAAGCGGTTTCCGGGGTCGAACCAAAGTGGGTGATGATGGCGCCCGTGGAAGCGGTGGAGAAGCTTCTGCGCAAAACGGGATGGGATCGCGATCGGGACGTGGACCTTTACGAGCTGAACGAAGCATTCGCCGTGCAGGCCATTGCCGTGATGCGCGAATTGCGCCTTGATCCCGCCAAGGTCAATGTAAATGGCGGAGCGGTCGCCATCGGGCATCCCATCGGAGCCTCAGGCGCCCGCATTCTCGTTACCTTGCTTTACGAAATGCAACGGCGGCGCGTGCATCGCGGAATTGCAGCGCTCTGCCTTGGTGGGGGCAACGCCGTGGCGCTGGCCGTGGAACGTTAGGACGCTGAGCGCTACCCGCCGAACGGAAATGGAAAAACCCTCCGCTCCTCCACCGATAATTTGTCTCAACGACCGCGTGCTCCTTCACTACGCAGTGCTGAATGATTCCGTTGGCTTCACCGCGGGACACGGATTGCTTTTTGTTGGCCGAAAGGAAATTGGCAGGGTTCCCTGCTTAGCGATCTGCCAAGACAAGGAATCCCAACTCGTTACGCTCTATTTCTGCGATAACGATTGGAGCCCCATGGGAATCGGCACTTCCGCCTCTGTCGAGGCTACGAAAACGACGGCGGAGCGTATCTATCCCGGCTCGTCTGCTTCTTGGGTCGAGGCGCATTTCACCGAGGAAGAAACCAAACGCTTTCTTGATGAGCTTTGGGCAGCCCAAAGATGCAGTTTTTGTGGAAGATTACCGGATCAAACTCTTTTCGCACCCTTTGAGGGAAATGGAAACGCGCGAATTTGCGACAAATGCATTCGACAATTCAGCAGTCAACTCGGCAATTCCAAGGGTTAGCTCGTGGAGCCCTCCAATAGGCGGAGCCTTCTTTGAATCTTGATGCGGTTCGCACCGTGGCCGTCGTGGGTGCCGGCACCATGGGCAACGGCATCGCCCACGTCTTCGCGCGCTGCGGCTATCGCGTGATCCTCCGCGACGTCGAGCGGCGCTTTCTCGACCGTGCTCTGGAAACGATCTCCAAGAATCTCGACCGCGAAATTAAGAAAGGCATGCCGGTGATGGTGCTGGTGGAAGTGATTCGCGCGCTGCAAACGAGCGACACGACCTTCGAGACTACGATGAAATTGTGCGAGAAGCTGGAGAAGAAGCCCGTGGCCGTCGCGGATTCGCCCGGCTTCGTCTCCAATCGAGTCCTCATGCCTCTCATCAATGAAGCCGCCTTTTGCGTGATGGAGGGCGTCGCCGCGCCGGAAGCGGTGGATGCGGTGATGAAGCTGGGCATGAATCATCCCATGGGCCCGCTGGAACTGGCCGATTTCATCGGTTTGGATGTGTGCCTGGATGTCATGGAGGTTCTCTTCGAAGGCTTTGGCGATCCGAAGTTCCGGCCTTGCCCGCTGCTGAAAAAGATGGTGGCGGCAGGCTGGCTGGGCAAGAAATCCGGCCGCGGCTTTTATACGTATTTACGATAGGAAATGATTGCGAAGCAGGTGCGACCGCGGTAAAAGCCTCGCAGCAGCCAAGTTGGATTTGCTTTTTATTCGCCTTATGGTTATGGTGGGGCGGCTGTTGAAAAGCGGTTACGGCGGTTAGCAACAAGAGAAGTGATCTGATAGACTCCGCGCATTCGCCGGCGGCGAAATCTCTCTCGAGGTGCACCATGGCAGACGATCGCAGCAAGGTTCTGGAAGCGGCCATTGCGCAGATCGAAAAGCAATATGGCAAGGGCGCGATCATGCGCTTGGGCAACCGAGATGTGCTCGTCCCGGTGAGTGTGATCCCCAGCGGATCGCTCAGCCTGGATGCGGCGCTGGGCGTGGGGGGATTTCCGCGCGGACGCGTGGTGGAAATCTTCGGGCCGGAATCCGGCGGCAAAACGACCATGACGCTGCATGTAATCGCGCAGGCGCAGAAGATGGGCGGCCAGGCGGCGTTCATTGACGCCGAACATGCGTTGGATCCCGCTTATGCGCGCAGGCTTGGCGTAGATGTAGATAACCTGCTCGTTTCACAGCCGGATAATGGCGAGCAGGCGCTGGAAATTGCCGAGACGCTAATCGCTTCGGGCAGCTTGGATGTTGTGGTGGTGGACTCTGTGGCTGCGCTGGTGCCTCGCGCGGAATTGGAAGGCGAAATGGGCGAGCCGCAAATGGGCTTGCAGGCGCGGCTGATGTCCCAGGCGCTCAGAAAACTTACCGGGAAAGTTTCGAAATCACGTACCTGCTTGATCTTTATCAACCAAATCCGCGAAAAAATCGGCGTGATGTTTGGCAATCCGGAAACCACCACCGGCGGGCGCGCCCTGAAATTTTATGCCTCCATTCGCCTGGATATCCGCCGCATACAGTCCATCAAAGAGGGTGATCGCGTGGTGGGCTCGCGCACGCGAGGCAAAGTGGTGAAGAACAAAGTGGCGGCGCCCTTCCGCGAAGCGGAATTCGATATTCTCTATGGCGAAGGCATCTCGCTCGAAGGCGACCTGCTCGATCTCGGCGTGACGCACAATGTGGTCGAAAAAAGCGGCACTTGGCTCAGTTTTGGCGGCGAGCGGATCGGTCAAGGCCGTGAAAATGCGCGGCTTTTCCTGAAGGAGCACCCCGAAATCCGAGCGAGGCTGGAATCCGCCCTGCGCAAAAAGCTTGGTTTGCCGAACCCGGCCGCTCAGGCCGAAGCGTCGTCAACCAGCCCTGAACGCCAACACGAGAAGGCCGCTACGGCGGCTTCCGCGGCGGCTGCAGGCGCCCGCGGCAAGAACGGGCGTTAGCGTTGGCCGATTAGCATCGAACCGATTCCCCGAACGGGAATGTCCCAGTACCCCAATGCTGCTCGGCGCCGCGGAATATCTCTTTGGTATCTAGGTGCCTCAACGCGCGGTACCAAGGACACAATAGTGCCAATTGCCTATTGCATAGGCCATCTCCGTTCTCTAGAATCCAGCTTGCTAGGATCCGGAGTTCAGGTGTTACTTCGGGGCTGACCGTTGTTTATAATCTGACGTCTAATCGGCAGATGGGACCCAGTCCTATGTATCGTCTCAATGGTGCTTTCCTAGGAGCTTTGCTCATCTCGATTTTCTCTTTTGCTCCGCCCGCGACGTCAGCGGTCGTGGCAAAAGCCACCACGCACCGAGCGCGAGTGCGCGGCGTTCCGACCTTCGTTGATTCCACGCTGGGTGATAACGCGACTTTTGACGATCCGGTCGTGCGTCAGGCAGCGATAGCTGGGCTCGGACACTATAACGGCTCGGTTGTTGCCGTCGACCCGAACACGGGCCGTATTCTGAGCATCGTGAATCAGAAGCTGGCGTTCTCCTCCGGATATATTCCTTGTTCCACGATCAAGCCGGTAATCGCGGTTGCTGCCCTCGAGGAAAGTGTCATCACGCGAGACACCATGATCAAGGTGGCGCCCAGGCTCTACCTGAATCTGGTCGAAGCCTTGGCGCATTCCAATAATGCCTTCTTCGAGGAACTGGGGCGTCGGATGGGGTTTGAAACTGTATCGCATTATGCGCGCTTACTTGGATTGGGAGAGTTGGCAGGCTACGACCTTGCTGAAGAGCAGCCGGGAGCCTTCCCCTCCGAACCGCCTAAAAATGGCGGCGTAGCGCGGATGTCCAGCTTCGGTGAAGGAATTCAAATCACGCCTCTTCAGTTGGCTTCGCTCGTTTCCACCTTGGCCAATGGCGGCACCATTTATTACCTGCAATACCCCCGTTCGGAGGGAGAAATCACCAATTTTCAGCCGCGAATCAAGCGCAAGCTCGACATCGAGTCTCTCCTGCCTGACGTCCGCGACGGTATGCTAGCGGCGGTCCTTTATGGCACCGCGCGCCTTAGCTATCTCGACGATGAACAAGCACTGGGGAAGACGGGAACGTGCTCCGATTCAGCTTCTCGGGTTGGCTGGTTCGTTTCCTATGCCGACCAGGTGCACCCGAAGATCGTGATTGCTGTATTGATGCGGGGGCACGGCCGAGTGGTGACGGGATCGATGGCCGCACAGATCGCGGGTCGAATCTATCGCCGTCTCGATGGCGAAAACTACTTCGTCGGGAAATCAGCGCCCAATTCAAATTTGAGCGCTAAAACCGCTGCCGCGCACTAATTTCCTGAAATTCTTCAGTATTTTGAGCCAGCCTGGATTTATCGCACTTCCCAAGTGTCGCCCGAACGCAGCAGCTTATCGATATCACCGGCGCCACGCTTCGTCACCACATCCTTAATCTGATTGGCCATGAGGTCTTCGTAGCGCGGAATGTCGTTCCAAGAACGAAACACGCCAACGGGAGTCGGGAAGCCCGGCATCTCTTCCATCTTAGCCAGCAAAAACGCATATGCCGGATTGCGATACTGTTCGTCGTGGATGAGCAAATCGTGCTCGGAAACGCCGTTGCCCAGCTGAACCACTTCCAGATCGAGCCCGTTCAGGCGAATGCCCTTGTCGCGGTTTTTGCCGAAGATCAAGGGCTTGCCATGTTCAAGCTGCACGATATGCTCGCTGCGGGCATCTTTCTCGGTCAAGTATTGCCAGGCGCCGTCGTTGAAGATGTTGCAGTTCTGCAGAATTTCGATATAGGCCGCGCCTTTGTGGGCTGCAGCCTTCTTCAAAGTCTCCTTCAAGTGTTGCTGCATGACGTCGATCGAGCGAGCCACAAACGTGGTCTCGGCGCCGATGGCCAGCGCCAGCGGATTGAACGGGCGGGCGGCCGAACCGAACGGAGTCGATTTGGTCTTCTTGCCAAGTTCCGAAGTCGGCGAATATTGCCCTTTGGTCAGGCCGTAGATGCGATTATTGAACATCAGCACCTTGATCCCGACGTTGCGGCGGAGCATATGGATCGTGTGATTGCCGCCGATGGAAAGCGAGTCGCCATCTCCAGTAGCCACCCAGACTTCGAGTTCCGGATGAGCGACTTTGATACCCGTCGCTACAGCAGGCGCGCGCCCATGGATGGTGTGGAATCCAAATGTATTCATGTAATAGGGAAAACGGCTCGAGCAGCCGATGCCCGAGACGACCACGAACTTCTCACGGGGAATCCCCAGCTCGGGGAAAACGGCCTGGACCGCCGATAGGATGGCATAGTCTCCGCAGCCCGGACACCAGCGAACTTCCTGGTCGGTTTGAAAATCCTTCTTCGTCAGAACTGGAACTGTGGCGCTCATGGTCTTCCCTTATCTCCCGTTTTTCCCGGTCCCGACTGCTCCGTAGCTCAGCACTTCTTCGATTTTGGCTTCTAGTTCGGCCTGTTTGAATGGCTGGCCTTGAATCTTGTTGTAACCCTCCGCGTCCACCAGATACTTTGCGCGGAGAATCATCGAGAGCTGACCCATATTCATTTCCGGGACGAGCACCTTGGCGTAGCGCTCCATTACCTGCCCGAGATTGCGCGGAAGTGGGTTCAGGTAGCGCAGGTGAACGTGCCCAATGCGGCGTCCGGCGGCCCGCTGTGTCTTTACGGCAGCCGTGATCGAGCCGTAAGTTGAACCCCAACCGACGATCAGCAGATCGCCTTCGGGATCCCCGGACGGCACGACGTCGGGTACGTCTTGCCCAATGGCCTCCACCTTCGCGGCTCGCAAACGAACCATTTTCTCGTGGTTCAGCGGTTCGTAATTTACGTTGCCGGTTACATCCTGCTTTTCGAGTCCCCCGATGCGATGCTCCAGCCCAGGTGTTCCGGGGATCGCCCACGGGCGCGCGAGGGTCTGTGGATCGCGCTTATACGGCAGAAATCCCTGCGGATCAGTCACGAAGTGCACCGGAATCTGCGGAATCTCGCTCAGTTGAGGAATGCGCCAGGGTTCCGCGCCATTCGCCAGATATCCGTCGGAGAGCACGATTACCGGGACCATGTACTTCAGTGCAATGCGGCTGGCCTCCAGCGCGACCCAGAAGCAATCGCCGGGAGTCGAAGCGGCCAGTATAGGTATCGGTGCCTCCGAATTTCGGCCATACATAGCCTGCAGCAAGTCGGCCTGTTCGGTCTTGGTCGGAAGGCCTGTCGAAGGACCGCCGCGTTGGATGTCGCAAACCACGATCGGCAGCTCCACCGCAACGGCTAAGCCCATGGCCTCGGTCTTAAGCGCCATTCCTGGACCGGACGTCGTGGTCATGGCAAGCGCTCCGGAATAAGCCGCGCCGATTGCCGACGTGATGGCGGCAATCTCATCTTCCGCCTGGAACGTAAGGACACCGAAATTCTTGTAGCCGGAGAGTTCGTGCAGGATGTCCGAAGCGGGGGTAATCGGATAAGAGCCCAAAAACAGTTGAAGCCCCGCCTGCCGCGCCGCGACCACGAAGCCCATGGCCAGCGCCTGATTGCCGCTTAGGTTTCGATACAGCCCAGGTGCCAGCTTGGCCGGAGGGATCTCGTAGCTCACCTGGAAGGCTTCCGTTGCTTCGCAGTAGCTGTACCCGGCCTTCATGGCGCGTTTATTGGCTTCGGCCAGCAGTGGTTTGCTCTTGAACTTATCGTCCAGCCAGCGATAGGTATGATCCATCGGCCGGTTATAAAGCCAATAGCACATGCCTAGGGCAAAGAAGTTCTTGCAGCGGTTCATGGTCTTGGCGTCGAGCCCGAGCTCTTCCAGCGCCGCCTGGGTCAAACGTTCGAGCTGAACAGGAAACACGCGATAGGCATCGAGCGAATGATCTTCCAGAGGGTTCGTTGCCTGGTGTGCCTTGCGAAGATCGTTGTCAGCAAAACTATCGCTATTTACGATCAGGATCCCGTTCTTCTTCAAGTCCTTAATATTCATTTTGAGCGCCGCGGGGTTCATCGCCACCAGGACATCCACGGCGTCGCCCGGCGTGTAAACATCGCTCGAAGAGAACTGCACCTGGAATCCGCTCACGCCGGGGAGAGTCCCCGCGGGGGCGCGGATTTCCGCGGGATAGTCCGGGAAGGTCGCTAAATCGTTTCCATAAAGAGCCACGGTATTCGTGAACTGGCTGCCGGAGATCTGCATGCCGTCGCCCGAGTCGCCGCAGAAGCGAACCACCGCCCGCTCGATTACTTGCCGCTTGGGCTTACTCTCGACAGCGTCGGTAATAGTGGCCATTATTGCGTATGGTCCTCAATGAGTTGGAAGCTGGCGACCAGCCGCGCGAGCTTCCTCCAATGGTGCAGAACTGCTGCTGAAGAGGAGTCCCGCGGAGGGGCGCCGCTTCTTAAATATAGCACAACTTCACCGGCTGCGATCACGCTTCGCGGGCAACGAGTAAATAGAAAATAAGACCTAGCGGTTCGCTCTCAATTTATCTCTGGGTAATTCGGATTTCCGTACTTGCTGGATGAGAGCGTTATTCGTGGGCCTCATCATGTCGGGTGGGGAGAGTGGAATCGGAACCGATTTTGTTTTTCACATTGAGTTCGCCTTTGATTCGCCTTATACTGCGTCTCGTGCTTCGAGGTGAAATCCCATGACCCTCACCAAGCGACAAAAAGAGGTTCTCGATTTCTTAGTCAGTTTCGTGAATAAACACGGCTACTCTCCCAGCTTCGAGGAGATCGCCCGCGCTTTGCGCCTGACTTCGCTGGCCACCGTACACAAGCACGTCACTACACTCGAGCGCAAAGGCTTCATTCGCCGCGGTTATAACCAGAGCCGTTCGATTGAAGTCACGCAACTGCCCAAGACGGTTCGTGAGCAAGTCCTCGAGCGGCGTAGCGTGGAGTTGCCGCTCGCCGGACGGATCGCCGCGGGCCGCCCCCTCGAGGCCGTGGAAAACCGCGAGACGTTCTCGCTCAGCGAATTCACCCGCGCCGATGGCAGCTTCGTTCTTCAAGTCAGGGGCGACTCCATGATCGAGGACCACATTCTCGATGGAGACTACGTCGTGGTCGAACCTTCCCAAGTCGCCAACCCTGGCGAAGTCGTCGTAGCTCTTGTTGGCGGAGATGAAGCTACGCTGAAGCGCTTTTATCGCGAACCTGGAGGAAAAGTCCGCCTGCAGCCTGCGAATTCTGAAATGCAGCCGATCATCGCGCCCGCCTCGGAAGTCAAGATTCAGGGCCGCGTAGTCGGTGTGCTGCGCAAGTACTAGCCCTTCGCCCCGATATGTTCCACGGTTTTTTCACATTCGCGTTACTGTCACGTGCACGCCGCCAGATTATCTGCTTGCTCCGCGTTGAAGCAGAGGACTAGAGTGTCTCTCCCCGGTCCAAATGCCAGAGCCTTCTGGCTAACCATGGAATGACCGAGGAGGGCCAATGTGGGGAAACAAAAAAGCTGAACCTGATTCGCCGCCAGCGGCTGTTCCGGCTCCGTCAAAGGCTCAGGAGACAAATACAACCAAGCCGACTTCGGCAATAGTGGAGGGTAAAGTCATGAGCACCGACGCTGTTCGCCCTTTGGCTGCGGCTCCGGCCGGATCTACCGCCCGTCTGGGAGCGAGCCTGCATATCAAGGGTGAGATTTCGGGTAACGAGGACTTGCAAGTGGATGGCACTGTGGAAGGCCTTATTCAGCTGGACGACCGCAAATTGACCGTTGGAGCCAGCGCCAAAGTCACAGCCGATCTTGTGGCCCGCGAAGTGGTGGTCTATGGAAGTGTGAAGGGCAATCTGCGCGCTCGTGATCGCATCGAGATCAAGAAAGATGGTTCCGTAATCGGGGACCTGACCACCTCGCGCATCATGATCGAGGACGGCGCATATTTTAAGGGCGCCATCGAAATTGATCGCAAAGGTGAAGTCACGAGCAGCAGTCACGAAAAACCGGCCTTTGTTAAGGCTGCTACCGCGGCGGTACAGGCCGGCAAGGCTTCGAGCTAAGTTTGCGGTTAAATCGGGCCTGCCCAAGCTAAAGTTAAATTCTGTTCCGATGCTTCGCCTGCCGGCCTGGTCAGTTCCAGCCGGGCCGCTGGCGAGATATCTCCACAGGTTCCGGCGGTGCGCGACTTTAAAGTGAGAACTCACGCCGTTCGGGCCTCCCAGTAGTCCTCGAATTTGCCGCTCATGTGACAGCAACGAAGGGCGATGATGGCGTTGGCTCCACGGACGGTCCAGAACATCCCTGACTGTTTGAGCCTGCCCATGACGGTCTTGCATCCGGCCTCGATCACTCCGGAGCCCACAAAGAATC
>QHYQ01000387.1 GCA_003224175.1 Acidobacteriota bacterium | reverse complement strand
CAGGATTACACGGAAGAGGCCTTTATTAAAGCCGAAACAGAAAAGGTACCGGAGACCGAACCCGCAAACCCTTTTGACGAATTCGACATCAATTCCTTTTTCAATCAATACCTGGACAGCGGCGGCGGGAATGGAAACAGCGAGTACGAAGTCGTCGAGAAGCCGTCGTTTGAAAAATTCATCTCTTCGCCCCAAGGATTGACCGAGCACCTGAACTGGCAATTGAGTGTGACGGTTTCTAATGAAACCGTGCGTGAAATTACCGACATTATTATCGGGAACCTCGATGAAAATGGTTATCTCACAGTCTCCCTCGAGGAGATTGCCAAGAACGGCGGCTACTCGCTGGAAGATGTGGAGGAAGCCTTAGCCACGGTTCAGGAGTTCGATCCGCTTGGCGTGGCCGCCCGCAACTTGCGGGAATGCTTGCTCACGCAACTTCGAACGCTCGATCCTCAGAACGCCCTCGCTCAGCAAATCGTTTCAGAATGCATGCCGAAGCGGCCCATGGCGGCCACCGAAGAGGAGCAGCAGAGTCCGGAAAGCCCCCTGGCGAAACTGCTGCAGGCGAATCAGCTCAAGGAAGTCGCGAGAGCCTTGAATCGTCCCATTGAGCTGGTCAAGCGCGCGATGGAAGTGATTCGCGGCCTCGATCCCCGCCCTGGGTTGCGCTATAACAAGACGCAGGCGCGGCTGGTCGAACCCGATGTTTACTTCCGCAAGATGGATGAGGGGTGGCATGTGTTTATGAACGAAGATGACGTGCCGCAGCTTCGGCTGAGTCATGTCTACCGAAGGCTGCTGGCGCGCGACGCCGCTGATCGCGAAGTGCGCAACTATGTCAAAGAGCGCTTCAGCGCCGCATTGCAGCTTATGAAGAGCATTGAGCAACGCAAACACACCATCTTGCGCGTCTGCCAGTCAATCATCCAGCGCCAGGAGGAATTTCTGGAATATGGAGCGGATCATCTCAAACCCATGATGATCAAGGAGGTGGCGGAGGAAGTTGGGGTGCATCCGTCCACCGTCAGCCGCGCAGTTTCCAGCAAGTATGCGCACACGCCTCAAGGTGTAATCGAATTGCGGTCGTTTTTCAGTGAATCCGTGAATGGCCCGGAAGGCGCGGGCATGTCTTTACAAACGCTGAAGCGTTTGGTGAAAAAGATGATCGAGGAAGAAGATAGTGCTCATCCGCTTACCGATGATCAAATCGCCAAGAAGCTGGCCGCGGGCGGCATTCAAGTGACGCGCCGCACAGTGGCCAAATACCGTGAAGATCTGCGCATCCCCAGCACCCATCAGCGCCGCGTGAAGGCCTAGGCCCAGCCAACGTGAAACATAGTGCCGCTTCGGACGGCCGCCAACTGGTGATTCTGACGGGGCTGAGTGGCTCCGGAAAAAGCACGGTTCTCAAGACCTTCGAAGACCTGGGTTATTACTGCGTGGATAATCTGCCTGTCGAGTTGATCCCCACGTTCAGCGAACTCAACTTTTACGGCAATTCCGAGGTGGAGCGCGCCGCGCTCTTGGTCGACGCCCGCGAGGGTGATCAGATCGAGCGGCTGCCCGCGCTATATAAACAGATTAGCCGCGAGGTGCCCGCAAGTTTGGTATTCATCGAAGCCTCTGACGAGGCGCTGCTGCGCCGCTTCAGCGAAACGCGGCGCCCTCATCCGCTGGGTCAGGATCGGCCTGTCCGCGAAGTCTTGAGCCGTGAGCGCCGTCTAATGGCGCCGATCCGAAAGCTGGCTGACGTAGTCATCGATACGACGCGGTTCAACGTCCATGAACTGCGACAGTTCATCGTCAATCGATTTCAAAGCCGGAGCAAACGGCCCCTGATGGTCTCCCTTGTGAGCTTTGGGTATCGCTACGGCGTGCCCCCTGACTCGGACCTGGTTTTCGATGTGCGCTTTTTGCCCAATCCGCACTTCGTTCCACGTCTGCGCAAGCTTTCTGGACGCAATCCCAAAGTGGCGCGCTATATCCGGTCCTTCCCCCAAACGGGTGAATTCCTGCGGCGTATCGAGAGCCTGCTCACTTATCTCATTCCCCATTACATCCGCGAGGGCAAGAGTTATCTTACGATCGCCTTCGGGTGCACGGGCGGGCGTCACCGTTCCGTCATGCTGGCAGAGGCGGTACGCCGTGTTTTGGGAGCGCGGGGGTATACCACAAAGGTAGTCCACCGCGATCTTGACAAGTGGGCGGCTTGACATTCTTTTTTGTGGTTCGTAACGTGGCCTTCGGACACGTAGATTGGAACGAGTGAGGAGTGGGAGCAGAACAGCACATTCACGAACTGCGGCGCTTGCTTCGCTACGTGCGGCCATACCGGGTGCGATTGCTTTTGGGCGTAGTCGCTCTAGCGCTCTTGGGAATGGCGGAGGGCGTTATCGCCCTGATGATTACTCCCATGATCGATCGGATCGTGAATCCATCGAGCGATGATCCTCACCTGCCGCTGGTAAGACTTCCCGGCCATCATGTCATCTACCTCAATTCTTTTTTGCCCGCCAGCATCCACTGGGTTTGGACAATTTTTTCCATCGCCCTGGTTGTAATTTTTGTTGTCAAGGCGATTGCGGAGTACTTTGGGGTCGTCGAGGTACAGTACGCCGGGCAGGCGGCGATTACCGATCTGCGCAATGAGGTCTACGAAAAACTGGTGCGCCAGCCGATCGATTTTCTCCAGAAGCAACCCACAGGCCGGCTGATCTCCGCCGTCATTAATGATGTGGAGCGAGCACGCATAACGCTTTCGGAATCACTGGCCCTTTCTTTTCGGTACGTTTTCACACTCTTCTTTCTTTTGATCGTGCTGTTTGTCGTGAACTGGCAGATGGCGCTGGCCTCGGTGGTTTTAGTGCCGGTTGTGCTCTTCCCGGCGCGGAAACTTGGCCCACGGATTCGCAGATCGACGGAATCGAGCCAATCGCATCTCGGCGAGCTGAGCCAAATTCTGCAGGAGACGCTGGGCGGAAATCGCGTGGTGAAAGCGTTTGGCATGGAGCGATTCGAAATCGCCAGGTTCCGCGACCGAGCGCGGCGACTGTTGCATGAAAACATGCGCTGGATCCGCACGTTTGTGATTAGCGGGCCGCTCATGGACGTTCTGAGCGCGGTGGTGTTCGCGTTGGTTTTGCTTTACGTCCGCGAAGAGATCAAGCATGGTCTGATGACCACCGGCACTTTCGGCACATTCGTCTATGCCTTGTTCAAGGCATACGAGCCGGTCAAAGGGATGGGGGGCGTGTACCAGCAATTCGAGCAGACCCATGGAGCTACGACCCAAGTCTTCGGTTTTCTGGCCCTGCAAGAGGAGGTGGAGGAACATCCTGGAGCGCACGTACTTCCGCCGTTCTCGCGCGAAGTCGAATTCGATAACGTAAGCTTCGCATACGATCCGGCAGTGCCGATCCTTCGGGGCATCTCTTTGAACGCGCGTGCGGGCGAAGTGGTTGCGATTGTGGGATCGAGCGGCGCGGGAAAAACAACCTTAGTCAACCTGCTGCCGCGTTTTCATGACGTTACCGGGGGATCTCTGCGTATCGACGACGTCGACGTGCGGGACGCTACATTGCGCTCGTTGCGCGAACAGATCGCCATCGTCACGCAGGAAACAATCCTCTTCAACGACACAGTATGGAACAACATTTGCTACGGGCAGCCCAGCATGAGCGAAGAGCGCGTCTACGCGGCGGCTCAGGCCGCCCTTGCACACGACTTCATTGCCGCCATGCCCGAAGGATATCAGACGGTTTTGGGCGAGAGAGGCGAGCGGCTGAGCGGAGGCCAGCGCCAGCGGCTCGCTATTGCCCGCGCCCTGCTCAAGGACTCGCCGATCCTGATTCTCGACGAGGCCACTTCTGAACTTGACTCTGAGTCGGAGCTCTTGGTGCAGAGGGCTCTGGCGAACCTGATGACGGAACGCACCGTATTCGTGATTGCCCATCGGCTGTCGACAGTTCGCCGCGCGGATAAGATCGTAGTCCTGGACGACGGAATCATCGCGGAAATCGGCACGCATCAGGAGTTGCTCGCGCACAGCGGCACGTACGCCCGGCTCTACGAACTGCAATTCACGGATAGCGACGCCGCGCCTTCCCCGGCAGGTCCTTTGGAATCATGACCGGCAGGTCCGCGCCCGAAACCGTGCGTTCAATGACGGGCTATGCGCAGGCTCGCTCGGAGCAGAACGGCTGGAGCTTGCGGGTGAGCCTGCGGAGCGTCAACCATCGCTTTCTCGACCTGCGCGTCCACATTCCGGAAGGATTCGAGGCTCTCGAGCCGCAGATGCGGCAATTGGTGCGCGACCGCGTTCATCGCGGACACGTGGATCTCA
>QHYQ01000386.1 GCA_003224175.1 Acidobacteriota bacterium | reverse complement strand
CGTAACCATCCTGCACCGGGCGTCGCGGCCGGGCCTGGGCCTCAGGATTTTGGGCCACCACGGCCGACGAAAACGCCAGCACGGCCAACGACGCTACGAGTACCTCGGCCACCGGATTTCGCATTTCATGCTCCTTTGTTCTGCGCGAAAAGCGCCCTGATCGCCAGGGCTTTTTTCGCTCTCGACAACCCCGGTCATGGGTTGCCAGACGAGCAAACTAAAAGCGCCGTGATGTCCACGGCTCTCTTCGGCTCGAAAACCTCAACGATGGGTTGCCACCTACTTGGGGTTCTTCTCTTTCGAATAATCGTCCGGGCGGTAATCGCTCTTGTTCCCGGCGTCTCCCCCAAGCTGGGTATCGTGCAACGTGGTGCCATCGGGGAGCACGATCTTGTTGAGGCGGCCGGCAGGGTTGCCGTTTTTGGCGACGTACATGAAGACGGCGATCATGTCCCCCGGCCCAATGGAACTCTTGCTCCAACCGATCAGCTTGAGCGCCTCGGGGCTGGCCGTTTCGCAAACCCAATGCACGACGTTGCCTTTGTCATCCTTCACGTCGAAATCAATCAGGCTGTGAGGATTCGACCACAGGAATTTCGTGACGGTGGCTTGCTTGAATTCAACGATCTTGTCCGCGTACGCCACGTTTCCGTGATGTGCGAGCGCAGGCCCGCAAACAGCTAAAAGTGCGACACCCAAGACGAACACCACCAGCAGCTTGCTTTTCATTCGGCACCTCGTAAGACCACCTGCGGTCGAGCCAGACCAAGGGGCGAATATAAGCCCGAATCTCCTTTTTGACTCCAAAAACTGCATGATCATACACCTATCTTCCTGTTCCGCAAGATTCGGGAGACTTCGTACGAATTGGTTTTTTTACGCCGCACAGACTACCGGCGCCGGCCCAAACGGAGCAAGTTCAGCCGGGGACGATTCCTACTTGCCCTTGGTTTTCGCTTCCTGCTCCGTGATTTTCTTGTATTCGTCCGGCTCCTGGTTAAGCGTGCAGAAGACTTCTCCCCACTCGTCGTTGGGACTCTGCGCCAGCGACCAACGACGAGGCGCTGACTTCCACGGCTTCGCCAGGACTACGGGGTCTTCAATGGTGACCTGGTAGATAAGGAAGTTCTTCGAGGGACGGCTGAAGCGCTCGACCACATGCTCCTGATCACTCGAAAACCATCCGGTGGCGCCCGCGCCGGTGATAATCCTCAGCCTGGGATCAATCGCGATCACGTCGACCACCAGCGTATCTCCCTCCCAATGGGCAACGGAGTCGCCGTTGAATGTAGGATCCGGATCTTTGGGGTGCGCACGCCCCTTGGTGTAGATCATGCGAACGTCGAGGGGGTATTCGTACAGCATTACCAACCTTCCCGGGCTTTGAATCAACTCCATGGGGGCGTGCTGAGCGATTTGCTCTAATGTCGCGCTGGGAGTACCGGCCTGATCACAGATTCCATAAGGGAGCGGCCTCGTGTATTTCGCGGCAACACCAGGCTTGAACGAAGGCGGCTCCTCCGGCGTTGCCTTGGCGTCGAATTGCCTGAATACAACCGGGTCGACCGGGTAAGCCACCTGCAGCATTCTTCCGGCACCGTTCGGATACCAACGCCCGGTCAAGTCCGGATGCCCGTCGGCCATGCGGGGCGGCGGTCCGCCGGGCGGTAATTCACGCACCTGGTCGAAGCCTCCGGCCACCGGTCCGGGAACTTTTCCTCCGGTTCGGGGCAAGTTCTGGGCAAAAGCTGGAAGGCACAAAGCCGCCAATACTACTCCGGCGCTCCCAACGCAAAAGCGAAGCCGTCGCTTCATTTCTCTCATATCCAATTTCTCCATTTTCAGGCTCGCCGACCCATGCTCACAAATGCCTGGGAAGGGCCGCCGCAGTTCTCAGAAATGAAGTTGCTCGGGCGTCAAACCTTCCACATTCTGCCCAACGATACGCAACAGGCCATCCGGTAGCTTGAGGAATTCCGCCGCGCCTCTGTACTCCGTACCACCAGCCTTGGTCGGACAGGCCCTTACGACGATGGGCTTACCCATATTCGTAAGGAAATCCTGCCTCGTAGTGCCGGACCTTTTCAGGCCGAGGGGGGTGATCGTTTCCAGGCTCCAGGACACCGCCTTGCCGCTGGCATCCTTGACATCCATATGAATGTAGGCGTGCGGATTCTCCCAATCGATGCCCGTGAGGGTACCCTTCAGATCCATGCACTTACTTTTGTCGAACTCCACACCGAATCCGTGGTGCGCAAACGCGGGAGTGGGTACCGCCGCGCCGAATAGAACAAAAACTGCGACCAGAACAACGAGCTTAACAACGGGAGGCTTAACTCTCATGGAGATGTCTCCTCCGATGACGGATTGGGAACGGACTTAGCCGAGACTTCCGATTGGACCGCCCAAAGTTAGCGGAATCTTACACCCGCTACAAAGCGCGTAGGAATAAGTTTCGCGAGGCTCAATCGGGGACGATTTTGACGCGGAGGCGGCGGGTGCGCGGGCCGTCGAATTCGCAGAAGAAGATGCCCTGCCAGCGGCCGAGCTCGAGTTGGCCTCCGTTGATGAAAATTGTAGCGGAGGTGCCCACGAGCGCCGTTTTGATGTGCGCATCGGCATTGCCTTCGGCGTGGCGATGGCTGCCGTCTTTGGGAACGAGGCGCGCGAGCGCGGCCTCGATATCGGCGGCCACGTCGGGATCGTCATTTTCGTTGATGAGCACGCCGGCCGTGGTGTGCGGGACGTAGACATAGCAGACGCCGGACTGCACGCCGGAGTCTTGAACCAATTTGGCGACGCCGGCGGTGACGTCGAGCAGTTGGGTGCGGCGTTCGGTGCGCACGGAGATTTCGCCGGCGGGGGCGGGGCGGGTTTTGCTTGTGCCGGGCGGCATGGCTGATTATGGAGGCGGACTTTAGCCCGTCAAGGCACTTTCCGTTTTCGCCGATAGAAAGCTCATGAGGGATTCCTCGCCCGCCCATCAGGAGAGTCGGCCGCGAGCGGCCGACGGCGGGCTCGGAATGACACCAAATTCAGCGCCGCGCAGCCCAACACAAAACCGAAAAGCAGATCCCTCGCTCACGTTGTTCGCTCGGGACGACGATCCTGATCGGATCGTCACCTCAGGGCGGTGACGGAGGCGGCGCCGTAGAAGCTGAACCAGGGCTTGGCCGCGCCCAGCCGCTGGTTCACGTTATTGATATTGGCGACGCCCTGCTTACCGAGCCACTCCTCGAAGGCCTTCAGGCCCTGCTTGGCGTAGACGGGAATGCCGTCTTTCCAGGTGGCGCGGCCGCAGAGCACGCCGGAGAAATTCGTGCCGGCTTCGGCGGCGAGCTCGAGCGACTCGTTGAAGGTGTCATTGCTGACGCCGGCGGAAAGATAGATGAAGGGCTTTTTGGCCATGGAGGCGGCGCGGCGGAAATGTTCCTTAGCTTCCTCGCGCGAATAGACGGATTCGCCTTTGGAGGAGCGTCCGCCCTTCACGAAAGCCATGTTCACGGGCACTTCGACTTTGAGTACGTCAACAGCATACTGCGGCTTGGAGAATTCTTCCATGCTGCGCGCGACGATTTCGGGCTTCTTGCGCGCGAAGTCGATGCCCTTTTCGTCCACGTTCTCTTCGTAGCCGACGAATTCCAGAAAAAACGGGACGTCGGCGGCCGCACACTCGCCGCCGATGCGTTCGACCCAGGCATGCTTGGTTTCGTTGACGGCGGGCGGATCGAAGGGCGTGTAGTAAAGAAGGATCTTGATGCAATCGGCCCCGGCGGCGACCAGGCGCCGGACGGAATAATGGTCGAGCAGATCGGGCAGGCGGCCGGGCTGCGTATTGTCGTAGCCGCTCTTCTCGTAAGCGAGCAGCAGGCCGGCATTCTTCGCGCGAACTTTGGCGGCGGAAAGGCCGTACTCGGGATCGAGCAGAATGGCGCTGGCGTGCGGCGTCAGGATGCGCGCGACAGCTTCCTTGAATTCCGCCATCATCGCGTCGGTGACGGCTTTTTTGTCGACGCCCTTGTCCTTGGCGATGGCGCTCTTCAGCGAGCCGCGCTGGTCCATGGCCGCGGCGCCGATGACGCCGCGCTCATTCGAAACTGCTTCCAAGCCCCTCTGTTTGCCCGGGCTGATTTTCATCCGTGTGCCTCCGAAGAAGAAATTTATGAAAACGGAAGTTTGCGGCCCATTCTAGCATGCTGACTCTGGTATTCAGCCGCACCCTGATGATGCGATGACTGAAAATAGCGGGAGAGTCAGATTCTTTAGGCGCTAGAAGAGGTGGGCCATGCCTTTTTCGTCGAATCCGAGGACGACGCGGCCGCCGGCGACGATC